>DATNCB010000589.1:0-2804 GCA_035571715.1 Ramlibacter sp. | reverse complement strand
AAGGACAAGGAAGTCACGGCGGCCGACGTGGCTCGCGTGATCGAGACCGCGCGCGCCATCAACATCTCCACCGACCAGCGGCTGCTGCTGGTCGAGCCGCAGGAATTCGTGATCGACGGCCAGGACGTGAAGGAGCCGATCGGCATGAGCGGCATCCGGCTGGAAGCCAAGGTGCACATCGTCACCGGCGCGCAGAGCGCTGCCGAGAACATCCTCAAGTGCGTGCGCCGCTGCGGCCTGGAGGTCGAGCAATTGATGCTCAATGCGCTGGCCTCCAGCCTGGCGGTGCTCACCGACGACGAGAAGGAGCTGGGCGTGGCGCTGGTCGACATCGGCGCCGGCACCACCGACGTGGCGATCTTCACCAACGGCGCGATCCGGCACACGGCCGTGATCCCGATCGCCGGCGACCTGATCACCAGCGACATCGCGATGGCCCTGCGTACCCCGACCAAGGACGCCGAGGACATCAAGGTGGAAAGCGGCTACGCCAAGCAACTGCTGGCCAACCCGGAGCAGCAGGTCGAAGTCCCGGGCCTGGGCGACCGCGGTCCGCGCATGCTGTCCAGGCAGGCCCTGGCCGGCGTGATCGAGCCGCGGATCGAGGAAATCTTTTCGCTGGTGCAGCAGGTCGTGCGCGAGTCGGGCTACGAGGAGGTGCTGTCCTCGGGGATCGTCATCACCGGCGGCAGCGCCGTCATGCCGGGCATGGTGGAGCTGGGCGAGGACATCTTCCTCAAGCCGGTGCGCCGCGGCGTGCCGAAGTACACGGGCGCGCTGGCCGACATGGTCGCGCAGGCGCGCGCCGCCACGGTCATGGGCTTGCTGGAAGAGGCGCGGGTCGCGCGCTTGCGCGGCTTCAAGGTGGCGCAGAAGAACGGTTCGATGAAGACGGCCTTCGGCCGCTTCAAGGATTTCATCGTGGGGAATTTCTGATGGACTTTCCAAATTCGGGCAGACCTGAACGCAGAGAGCGCAAAGGCGACGCAAAGGACGTGAAAGGGACATGTGGTTTGAATCCCTCTGCGCTCTCTGCGTGTCCTCTGCGCCCTCTGCGTTCAAGATTTTTCGCCGCTTGCAACGCCTATCAAAAGCGAAAACGATGGCGGTGCACCGATCCGCCGGTGGAACGTTCATGACAAAACAACAATCTTCAATTTGGCAACTGCAACGGAATCAGGAGAATCAAATGAGCATCGAAATGATTGAAGTCGAAGAGTTCCACCAGGGTACGCAAATCAAGGTGATCGGCGTCGGCGGCGGCGGCGGCAATGCGGTCGATCACATGATCGGCCGCGCAGTGCAGGGCGTCGAGTTCATCTGCGCCAACACCGATGCACAGGCACTGTCGCGCACCGCTGCGCACAAGGCCATCCAGCTCGGGCAAAGCGGGCTGGGCGCCGGCAGCAAACCGGAGAAGGGCCGTGAGGCGGCGGAAGCGGCGGTGGAGGACATCCGCTCGGCCATCAACGGAGCGCACATGCTGTTCATCACCGCCGGCATGGGCGGCGGCACCGGCACCGGCGCGGCGCCGGTGATCGCGCGGGTCGCTCGCGAGATGGGCATCCTCACCGTCGGCGTGGTCACCAAGCCGTTCGACTGGGAAGGCGGCCGGCGCATGACCAACGCCGACCAGGGCCTGGCCGAGCTGGAAGCCAACGTCGACTCGCTGATCGTGGTGCTCAACGAGAAATTGCTGGAAGTGCTGGGCGACGACATCACGCAGGACGAGGCGTTCGCGCATGCCAACGACGTGCTCAAGAACGCCGTCGGCGGCATCGCCGAAATCATCAATGTGCCGGGCCATGTGAACGTCGACTTCGAGGATGTACGCACCGTGATGGGCGAGCCTGGGAAGGCGATGATGGGCACGGCCGTCGCGTCGGGTCCCGACCGCGCGCGCATCGCCGCGGAACAGGCGGTGGCTTGCCCGCTGCTCGAGGGCATCGACCTGTCCGGTGCCAAGGGCGTGCTGGTGCTGATCACGGCGGCCAAGGGCTCGCTCAAGCTGTCCGAGTCCAAGCTCGCCATGAACACGATCCGCGCGTACGCGTCGGCCGATGCGCACGTGATCTACGGCACTGCGTATGACGACGGGCTGGGCGACGACGTGCGGGTCACGGTCGTGGCAACCGGCCTGTCGCGCCAGGGCCAGCGCCGCACGGCTCCGCCGCTGCAGGTGCTGCGCACCGGCACCGACAACGTGCCTTTCAACGTGCCGACGATCAACACCGTGGTCGGAGTGCCCAACACTGCACCCGCAGTGCCTTCGCAGCCCGATTACGGCGGCATGACGGTGCCCAGCGTATGGCGCACCAATCGCACCCAGGCGGCGGCCAAGGTGGATGCACTGTCCAGCGGCGGGATGGATGACTTCGAGATTCCGGCGTTCCTGCGCAAACAGGCCGACTGAACGACTGGGCGGCTCGGCTGGCCCTGGGGCTGGGAAGCACCCCCGGGTCCCTGGCCGTCGAACGGCAGCCCTAAAATCGACACATGCTCCAGCAACGAACGCTCAAGTCCCTGACCAAGGCGGTGGGCGTCGGCCTGCACAGCGGGCAGCGCGTCGAGCTGACGCTGCGGCCGGCCCAGCCGGACACCGGTATCGTGTTCCGCCGCGTCGACCTGCCTGTTCCCGTCGACATCCCGGTGACGGCGGTCGCGGTCACGGACACGCGGCTGGCTTCCACCATTTCCAACGGTGGAGCCAAGGTGCACACGGTGGAGCACCTGATGTCGGCCTGCTCCGGCCTGGGGCTGGACAACCTGTACATCGATATCACGGCCGAGGAGGTGCCGATCCT
>DATNCB010000588.1:0-1999 GCA_035571715.1 Ramlibacter sp. | reverse complement strand
CGATGCCCGCCGCGCCGCAAACCATCTCTCCAGCCAGCTCCGCCATGACGCCTGCGCTCGTCGTCCTGGTGCTGTCGTTGTTGCTGGGCATCCAGCCCGTCACGACCGACCTGTATTTGCCCGCGCTGCCGTCCCTCACGGAAGGTTTCGGCGCGCCGGTGTCGCAGGCGCAGCTGACGCTCTCGACCTTGTTGCTGGCTTTCGGTATCTCGCAACTCTTCTGGGGACCCTTGTCGGATCGGTTCGGGCGCCGGCCGGTGCTGCTGTGCGGACTGGGCGCCTACACGCTGGCTTCCATCGGCTGCGCACTGGCCGCTTCGATGCCGTTGCTGATCGTCTGGCGCACCGTGCAGGGCGCTGCCATGGGCGCGGGCGTGATGGGGGCACGCGCGATCGTGCGCGACCTGTACACCCCGGAGATCGGCGCGCGCATGATGTCCAGGGGCTTGACCGGCCTGGGCGTGATCGCCTGCATATGCGCCCCGTTGGGCGGCCTGCTGGCCGACCTCTGGGGCTGGCGCTATGCCCTCACGACGCTGGCGGCATTCGGCGCGCTCTCGCTGGCCGTGGTGGTCTTGCGGTTCGAGGAAACCATCCCGCGCAGGAACCCGCTGGCGCTGCGGCCCGCCACGCTGGTGGCGACCTGGCTCACGATTCTTCGCCATCCCACGTTCCTCGCCTGGTCGGCACTGACCACGGCTGGCTATGCGGGGCTGTTCACATTTCTCGCGTCATCGTCCTTCGTGTTCATCAAGGTGCTGGGCCTGACGCGCACGCAATATGGCCTGGTGATGTTCTCGATGTCGTTCGCTTACATGAGCGGCACCGTCCTGTGCCGGCGCCTGCTGCCGCGCTTCGGTGTGCGGCGCTCGGTGGCGCTGGCGGGCGTGCTCACGCTCGTGGGCGGCACATTGACGGGCGTGCTGGCGCTGGCCGGCCTGCACAACAGCTGGGCGATCATGCTGCCCTATTACGTGTTCATGCTGGCACATGGCGTGCACCAGCCATGCGGACAGAGCGGCGCCGTCGCCCCGTTCCCACAGGCCGCAGGTGCGGCGTCGGCGCTCAACGGCTTTTTCATGATGATCGCGGCATTCGGGGTCGGCGGCTGGATCGGCTTGCGGCTGGACGGCACCGTGTTCGCGCTCACCAACAGCATCTGGTTCTGGAGCGTGTGCGTCGCCGTCGTGGCGTGGACCGTGGTTCAAAGGTATGGCGACCCGCGCAGGTTCTGAGCTGCGGGTGCTCGCGCTGGCGGGGCCCACGGCCTCGGGCAAGAGCACGGCCGCTCTGGCCATCGCGCAGGCGCACGACGCGGAGATCATCAGTGTCGACTCGGCTCTGGTCTATCGCGGCATGGACATCGGCACCGCCAAACCGTCAGCCGCCGAGCTCGCCGCGGTACCGCACCACCTGATCGACATCCGCGATCCGCTGCAGGCTTACAGCGCCGCCGATTTCGCGGCCGACGCGCGGCGGCTCGCCGGCGAGATCAATGCGCGCGGCAAGCTGGCGCTGCTGGCCGGCGGCACCATGCTGTATTTCAAGGCCTTGTTCGAGGGACTGGACGCCATGCCGCCAGCGGATCCGCGGGTGCGCGCGCAGCTCGAAGCGCAGGCGGCCCAAGCCGGCTGGCCGGCGCTGCACGCCGAGTTAGCCCGCATCGACCCGGCTACCGCGGCCCGGCTAGCGCCCGGCGATTCGCAGCGGATCCAGCGAGCGCTGGAAGTGTTCCGGGTGTCGGGCCAGCCGCTATCCAGCTTTCATCTGCGCGGCAACGGGAATGCAGGCAACGCATGGGCCGCAACGCCGCTGTTCTCCCTGGAACCCGAGGATCGTGCATGGCTGCACCAGCGCATTGCCGAACGCTTCGATACGATGCTGGCCGCCGGCTTTCTCGATGAAGTCAAGGCGCTGCGCGCGCGCGGCGACTTGAGTCCCGCGTTGCCCAGCATGCGCTGCGTCGGTTACCGGCAGGCATGGGAGATGCTGGACGCGC
>DATNCB010000587.1:0-2995 GCA_035571715.1 Ramlibacter sp. | reverse complement strand
GTCTCCATGAACTCGGCGTCGCCGGTGAAGTTGCCGATCAGGCCACCCGCTTCGGTCACCAGCAGCGAGCCCGCGGCAACGTCCCAGGGCGACAGGCCGGTTTCGAAAAAGCCGTCGGTGAAGCCGGCCGCGACGTAGGCGAGATCGAGCGCGGCGGCACCGGGGCGGCGCAGGCCGGCGGTGCGCTGCATCACCTCGGCCATCATGGCCAGGTAGCTGTTGAAGTCGTCGCCCGGCCGGAACGGAAAGCCGGTCGAGATCAGGCAATGCCTCAAGTCGATGCGCTTGGACACGCGCATGCGCCGGTCGTTCATGTACGCACCGCGCCCCTTGGTGGCGGTGAACAGGTCGTTGCGGCTGGGGTCGTAGATCACGGCCTGTTCCACCTTGCCGCGCACGGACAGGGCAATGCTGATGCAGTAAACCGGAAAACCGTGGATGAAATTGGTCGTGCCGTCCAGCGGATCGATGATCCACACCGAGTCGGAACCTTGCGTGCCGTGTACTTTGCCCGACTCCTCGGCCCAGATGGCGTGGCCGGGGTACGCGGTGAGCAGCGTTTCGATGATGATTTTCTCGCTCGCATGGTCCACTTCGGTGACGAAGTCGTTGACCTGTTTTTGCGAGATCCGCACCGATTCGACATCGAGGGCGGCGCGGTTGATGATCGCGCCGGCGGCGCGGGCGGCCTTGACGGCCACGTTCAGCATGGGATGCAGGTTGGGGGACGACATGAATTGTTAAGGTTTTGCGGGACGGATCTTTAGCTCTGTCCCAATTAAGTCGGGAGCGTTGAGGCCGCACCGGCGATGCGGGCGGCGTGCGATGCCGCGCATTTTCCCATGAAACGTTTCGCGAACCGCTTCAGTGTCCTTGCTGGCACCGACGGCTCAGAGCTGGAAACAAGACATGGGCAAAGGCAATCGCGTGGACGTCTTACATTCCCGGACCGCTCATTGAGGAGGAAAAATCTGTTCAGCTGCCAAGGCACGGCCCAGCAAATACCGGTAACAGTCTTCCCTGAAATCGACCCCCAACTCAATGTGAGCAATACGATTTGAAGCCCACATTCCGTGGGGTTCAACCAAGGAGACATTGATGAGATCGATTCACGTTTCGTACTTGGGCGTCGCACTGCTCCTTGCAGCGTGCGGCGGCAGCGATTCGGGGCCTCGGCAAGTAGCTTCGACAGACATACCAGGTGTAGGTGCCGGCACAAATTTCTCCTTTGACCTGGGGCTGGTGGCCGGCAACAGGCTCTTCTTCACCGACAGGAACAATGCTGCTGTCGATGTTTTCGACACGTCGACCAGCGCGTTCGTTGCCCAGATCAAAGGGTCAGGCCCCAATGCATTCGCCGGGGTCGGAAAAAACAGTGCGGGCGCAGCCGACAATTCAATTTCGGGCCCCGACGGGATCAACCTGGTGGGCAACCTTCTGTACGCGGGGGATGTGAACTCGGTGAAGATCATCGATCCGGCCACTGCGCAGATCACCAAGACCATCGTTGTCGGCACATCGGGCAAACGGGCCGACGAGGGCTGCGTCGATGCGGTTCATGGCATGTACATGATCTCGACTCCGGAAGCCGCTACGCCGTTCGCGACCTTCATCAATACCACAACGCAAGCAATCGTCGCACAGGTCACGTTCACCGATGCGAGCGGCGCGCCATCGGCCGGGCTGGAGCAGTGCCGGTACGACCCCGCGACAGACACATTCTTTGTCAATAACGATGGGACTACGGCCAATCCACATGGCGAACTGGTGTCAATGCCGGGTGCTTCGATTCGTGCCATCGCTGCGGGCGGCACGGTGAATTTCACGGCTCTGGCCGGTGTGCATGAGTTCAGTGAAGGCAATTGCGACCCGACCGGTCTGGCATTGGGGCCGGGAACCGATGTTGCAGTGGGGTGCCGGGAAGGTACGACCGGAGCGCCCCTGCTGGTGCAGATCATGAACAGGACATCCGGAGCCATCGTGGCCTCGGTGAACGCGGGGGGTGGCGATCAAATCGAGTACGACCCGTCCACCAATCGCTACTACAGCGCGGCCAGTCGCTGGACGGCATCTGGCACCGCAGCGACCGACGGCACGTGTAGCGCCACGTCTCCCTGCACGCCGGTTCTGGCCATCATCGATGCATCCACCCGCACGCTGATGGCGCAGCTGAAGACGGGCAACAACGCTCACTCCGTCGCGGTGGATCCGGCGACGGCAAAGGCCTTCCTCCCCATCTCTTCCGGACCCTCTCCGGCGGGCTGCGCCACCTGCGGTACGGAGTCTGCTGGGCTTCTGACGTTCGCCATCAAGTGACGGTCTTGGCTGGGCCGGGGTCGAATGAGGGCCCTGGCTAGCTATCGAGTTTGTCTTCGAGGTCGCGATTCCGGGCTGTCGACCGACATTGCCGCCGAAGTCGCCGGGGGTGTGGAAGAGCTGGGACAATCCAGTTCGTGCGAACGCGCTTTATCCTGATCAACACCAGCCACGCCGGCAACGTGGGCGCGGCGGCGCGTGCGATGAAGGTGATGGGCTTTCACGACCTGGTGCTGGTCGCGCCGCGCTGGCCTGACGTGCAGCACCACGCCGAGGCGCACGCGATGGCGAGCGGCGCGACCGACGTGCTTGAGCGCGCGCGGGTCGTGCCCGCACTTGCCGATGCGCTCGACGGCATCACCTACGCCTGCGCCACCGCGATGACGCCGCGCGATTTCGGCCCGCCCACCCACGCGCCGCGGCCGCTGTTCGCCGAACTGGCGCGCAGCGAGCACCGGGTGGCCTTCGTGTTCGGCTCCGAGCGCTTCGGCATGGCCAACGACGATGTCTACCGCTGCCACGCCTGCCTGTCGATCCCGGCGCATCCCGACTATGGCTCGCTGAATCTGGCGCAGGCGGTGCAGCTCATCGCCTACGACTGGCGCGAGGCGCAGGGCGGCTTTCCGGTGCGTGCGCGCACGCCGGCGCCGGCGCTGGCCGACGGCGCGGCGGTGCAGGG
>DATNCB010000586.1:0-1773 GCA_035571715.1 Ramlibacter sp. | reverse complement strand
CGTGAAGAGTTTCGTCGACCTGCATTCGCTGTTGCCCAAGGGGGTGAAGCTGCTGCCGGAAGACGTGTTTGCCCGCGCCTCCTATGTGCTGGCCGCGCGGGTGCTCGACCCGCAGTTCCAGGGCCAGATCAAGGAGCGGCTCAATTCGCGCGACGCGGTGCGGCTGGTGTCCAGCTTCGTGCGGCCGGCGCTCGAGCTATGGCTCAATCATCATGTCGAGTACGGCCGCAAGCTGGCCGAACTCGCGATCAAGGCCGCGCAAAGCCGCCAGAAAGCCGGCCAGAAAGTCGAGAAGCGCAAAGGCTCCGGGGTGGCCGTGCTGCCGGGCAAGTTGACCGACTGCGAAAGCCGCGACCTGAGTCATAACGAGGTGTTCCTGGTCGAGGGCGACTCGGCCGGCGGCAGCGCCAAGATGGGCCGCGACAAGGAGTCGCAGGCCATCCTGCCGTTGCGCGGCAAAGTGCTCAACACCTGGGAGGTCGAGCGTGACCGCCTGTTCGCCAACACTGAAATTCACGACATCGCAGTCGCCATCGGGGTGGACCCGCACGGACCGGGCGACGGTGTGGATATTTCGGGCCTGCGCTACGGCAAGATCTGCATCCTGTCGGATGCCGACGTGGATGGGTCGCATATCCAGGTGCTGCTGCTGACCTTGTTCTTCCGGCATTTTCCCAAGCTGATAGAAGCCGGCCATGTATTTGTCGCGCGGCCGCCACTTTTCCGCGTGGATGCGCCGGCCCGCGGGAAAAAGCCCGCTTCCAAGACCTACGCGCTTGACGCGGGCGAACTGACTGCTATCTTGGACAAATTGCGCAAGGAAGGCGTGCGTGAAGGGGCCTGGAACATCAGCCGCTTCAAGGGCCTGGGTGAGATGAGCGCGGAACAATTGTGGGAAACGACGCTCAATCCCGACACCCGCCGCCTGTTGCCGGTCCAGCTGGGCACGCTGGACTTTCTCCAGACTGAAAGCCTGATCACCAAATTGATGGGCAAGGGCGAGGCCGCCGCCCGTCGCGAACTGATGGAACTTCACGGCGACGCCGTGGAAATCGACGTATAAAGCCAAGTCTCTGCGCATGATCGCCGTCAACTTCGCCGCCAGCAAACCCGACCGCACGACCTCGCGGGTGCGGCTGCGCCCGACCATGACGAGCGACCTGGAGTACGTGCTGTCGCTGGAACAGGACCCCGAGAACCTGCCTTTCATCGCACCGTGGGAACGCACGCAGCACGAAGCGGCGATCCGCTTTCCCGATTTCCGCCACTTCATCGTCGAAGGCGGCGCGGGCCTGAATGCCGTGGGCTTCCTGATCCTGATCGGCTGCCGCAGCCAAAACCAATCGATCGAGCTCAAGCGAATGGTCATCCAGACCAAGGGCTCGGGCTTCGGGCGCGCGGCGCTGCGCGTGGCCAAGAAGGTGGCGTTCGACGACCTGGGCGCGCATCGCTTCTGGCTCGACATGAAGGCGCGCAACACCCGCGCCAAGGCCCTCTACGACAGCGAAGGCTTCGTGGTTGAAGGCGAATTGCGCGACGCGGTGAAGGTGGCCGGCGGCTTCGACTCGCTGATCGTGCTGTCCATGCTCCGACCGGAATTCACCGGCCGGCGCGGGCTCGGGCTGGAGTTGCGCGCGTGACCCGGCGGCCAACGGCTTTTTTCAAGACTGCCTTGGCGGCTTTGCTGCTGGCCGCGCTGCTGCCCGCGGCGCGGGCCGAGGTCTGGGGCTTTGTCGACGACAAGGGCGTGGCCCACTTTGCGCCGGAAAAGAT
>DATNCB010000585.1:0-2542 GCA_035571715.1 Ramlibacter sp. | reverse complement strand
CAGGCCGTGCGAGAACTCCGGGTTTCTTGCTACTCATGGACATAGCGTTGTTGTGACAGTGACGGAAAGAGCTCTCTCACGCAGGGGGTGTCTGAAGCGCTTGCAGCAGCGTGGGTACTCCCAGGATGGTGATGACCCGCTTGAGGTTGTAACTGAGCACGCCCAAGGCCAGCTCGGCTTTCGCTTTCTTCAATCCACGGACCAGAAAGCGGGGGTGGCCCATCAGCCACTTCATTGTCCCGAACGGGTGTTCAGCCATTTCGCGGCGAAGCTTCATCCAGATCGGGTCGGCCATAGCGCGCTGGTGCATGGCCTCGCGGTCGTCCTCGTAAAAATCGCGCACGATCACCCGCTGCGCCGCCTTCGTGCACTGCGGCCGGAGGGGGCAAGTGCGACAGGCCTTGCTCGTATACTCCTTCTTCTTCTGCGTGCGCGAGGTCTTGTACAGGCTCAACGTCTCGCCGGCCGGGCAGCGCCAGCTGTCGCTCTCGCGATCGTAGCTGAACTGGTCACGGCTGAAGTATTGCCTGCCCTTCGGGTTCACGGTCTCGGCACGCGGCACGATCGGGGTGATCCCATCCTGCTCGCAGCGCGCTCCCTGTTCGCCGTTCGAATAGCCGGTGTCGGCAACCACCGTGACGGTATCGGCCGCAACCGCTGCCTTGCCCTGCACCGCCATCGGATGGAGCTGTTGCTGATCGTTCCCGTCGTTGGTCAGATCGAAGGCGACGATCAGCTTGTGCTTGGCATCAACCGCGATCTGCGCATTGTAAGCCACCTGATGGCCATGCGGCGTACGCATCAGCTTCGCATCAGGCTCGCCAACGACCTTTTGCTTGAGGCCTTCCCGGGCCAACTCCTCGGCTTGACGCTGCAGCGTCTCACGCTGCGCCTTGAGCGCCGCAACCGCAGCCGCAACGTCAACGGGTGCCGGCTCCGGAGCCTCCTCCTGCCGATCAGCCTCGTCCATCGTGGCCAGATACTCGGCAATCTTGCGCTCGATCGCCGCATCCCTCGTCTTGATCTGTTCAGGCGTGATCACCTGCTTGCGGCTCGCTACCGCCGCGATCTTCGTCCCGTCGATGGCCAGCAATTCGGCCCCAAACAGCGACTGCTCCCGGCAAAAGCGCGTGAAGGCGCGGCACACCGCAACGATCGCCTGCGGATGATCCTTGCGGAAGTCCGCGATGGTTTTGAATGCCGGCGTCACCCGGTTGATCAGCCAGATCACTTCCACATTGCGCCCTGCCTCACGCTCCAGCCGGCGGCTCGAGCGGACTTGGTTCACATAGCCGTAGACATACAGCTTCAACAGGTCGCGAGGGTCGTAAGGCGGTCGACCGGTCGCTTCCGCTGTAACCTTGGAAAACTCAAGCCTTGCCAAATCCAGAGAATCCACAAACGCATCAATCACTCGCACCGCATTGTCGGCGGCGATCACCTCATCCAAAGCCTCCGGAAACAGCGTCGCTTGATACCGCGATTGTCCAGTGACGTGTGCCATCCTGACCTCGAATCAATGACCACACCTGTGCTACATCAACACACAGGACTTTTCACACAGCCTGGAAAGCGGGGACCCAGTAATCACTGACTTGGCCGATGCGCTCCAGCATCACAACACGCGCTCTGGGGTACTGGGTCCCCGCTTTTCGCGGGGACGACAGCAAGAAAAGCCGTGCCAGATCATGACCTCAATCCTCACGCCGTGCCATGCGCCCGCGCGGTACGCGCATGCAGGTCACGCAGCACCTGCAACTCATTTGCAGTCGGCGTCGGCGTTTCAATCAGCGTCGCCCCAAAGCGCACCGGCCAGCCGGTCTGCGCCTTAATCTCCTCCTGCGTGACGCCCGGATGGATCGTGGTGACCGTCATCTCCTTCGTCACCGGATCGGGCTCGAACACGCAAAGATCGGTGATCAGCTTCGTCGGCCCCTTGGTTTTCAGCCCAAGGCGGGCGCGATGGTCGCCGCCCTCGCCGTGGCCCATCGAGGTGACGAAGTCGAGCTTCTTGGCAAAAGCGCGCGGCGACTGGCTCATAATGATGAATATCTCGCCGCAGGCGCTGGCGATCTCGGGCGCGCCGCCGCCGCCGGGAAGCCGCACTTTGGGCTTGTCATAGTCGCCCACGACGGTGGTGTTGAGATTGGCGAAGCGGTCGATCTGCGCGCCACCGAGGAAGCCGACCGTCATGCGCCCGCCCTGCAGCCAGTAGCGGAACATCTCGACCACGGGAACGGTGGTGAGCGCGGTGTCGCACAATTCTCCGTCCCCGATCGAGAGCGGCAGCACGTCGGGCTTGGTGGCGATGGTGCCGGATTCGTAGATCAGCGTGATGTCGGGCGCATGGGAGAGCCGCGCCAGGTTGCAGGCCGCCGACGGCATGCCGATGCCGACGAAGCAGATGTCCGTGTTGCGCAGCGCGCGGGCCGCCGCGATGGTCATCATTTCGTTGGCGTTGTAGGCCATCACGTCCTCATTCCGCCGCGTTATTTGCCGGCGCGGCCTGCCGCGGCCGGGAATGCGCGGCGAACGCATCCGG
>DATNCB010000584.1:0-1612 GCA_035571715.1 Ramlibacter sp. | reverse complement strand
GAGCAGTTGGACCCTGGCAACAGCGCCTACAACATACCGTTGGCGTTGCGACTGCGAGGCCGACTGAACATCGCGGCGCTTGGGGAAGCGCTGAGTGAAGTGGTGCGGCGGCATGAAGTGTTACGGACGACATTTCCGAGTATCGATGGTGGGCCGGTGCAAGTAATAACGGAGGCGACCCGTTTGCCGTTGCCAGAGATCGAACTGGGACATCTAGGCGGGGCGGCGCAAGCGGAGCAAGCGGGGCTGCTGGTGGCGGCGGAAGCGGAGCGAGGGTTCGACCTGGCGGTGGGACCGTTGTTTCGGGCCACGCTGCTGCGGCTCTCAGAGCAAGAGCATGTGGCGCTGATCTCGATGCATCACATCGTCAGCGATGGCTGGTCGATGAGCGTGCTGCTGCGAGAAGTGTCGGCGTTGTACGCGGCGTTTGCGCGGGGAGAGGGCTCGCCGCTGGCGGAGTTGCCGCTGCAGTATGCGGACTATGCGGCGTGGCAAAGAACCTGGCTGAGCGGCGCGCGGCTGGAGCAGGAACTGAGTTACTGGAAGAAGCAACTAGGCGGGGCCCGCGCCGCGATGGAACTGCCTACGGACCATCGCCGGCCAGCGGTGCAAACGTTTCAAGGCGGGGTGCAGGGGCTGGGATTGACGGCGGCGTTGACCGGGGCGCTGAACCGTTGGAGCGAGCAGCAAGGAGTGACGCTGTTTATGACGTTGTTGGCGGCCTTTCAGGTGCTGCTCTCACGGTACACGGGGGCGGCGGAGGTAGTGGTGGGGACGGCGGTGGCGAATCGGAATCGGTTGGAGGCGGAAGGGCTGATTGGCTTCTTCGTGAACACGTTGGTGCTGCGGACGGAAGTGGACGGAGATGAGAACTTTGGGGAATTGGTGCAGCGGGTGAAGGAAGTGGCGCTCGGGGCCTACAGTCATCAGGAACTGCCGTTTGAGAAGTTGGTGGAAGAGTTGGAGCCGGAGCGGAGTCTGAGTCACACGCCGCTGTTTCAAGTGATGTTCGGGTTACAGAATCTGCCGACGGAAGAAGTGGGGCTGGTGGAGTTGGAACTGAGTCCCTTCCAGAGCGGCGGTGGGAGCACGGCGAAATTCGATTTAAGCCTGGGTCTGGTGGAAGCGGAGGGCCGCCTCAGCGGTGCGTTCGAGTACAACCGAGACTTGTTTGAGGGGGCGACGATCAAGCGGATGGCGGGGCATCTGGAGCAGTTGCTGCAAAGCCTGATTGAGCAACCGCAGCAGGTGGTGAGCCAGCTGGGGCTGCTGACGGCGGCGGAAGAACAGCAGTTGTTGGTGGAATGGAACCAGACCGCAGCCGCATATCCGGAGCGGCGCCTGCATGAGATGTTTGAAGCGCAGGTAGGGCGGACGCCGGCAGCGCTGGCGCTGGTCCATGAAGGGGAAGAACTCAGTTACGGGGAACTGAACCGGCGCGCCAATCAACTGGCGCACTATCTGCGGCAGCGCGGGGTGGGAGCAGAGACGTTAGTGGCGCTGCTGCTGGAGCGCACGGTGGGAATGGTGGTGGCCCTGCTGGCCGTGCTTAAAGCCGGCGCTGCCTACGTGCCGATCGACCCTGAATATCCCACCGAGCGTGTCCGTTACA
>DATNCB010000583.1:0-8562 GCA_035571715.1 Ramlibacter sp. | reverse complement strand
GCCGCCGCGGCCTGAGTTGCCTGTTCCGCCGGCTTCGCTGCTTCCGCGCGTTTGGATTGCGCGCTCACCTTGGCCTCTTCGGCGGCTTGCACCTGTTGGTGCTGAGTCTTTTCCTGCTCGGCGGATTGGCTGGCGCGCTGGGAATCGGCTTCCTGCTGAGCCAGGGCCTGGGCGAGTTGGATCTTGGCCGCTTGGGCTTGCGCTGCTTGCGCCTGCGCGGCTTGCGCCGCCGCCTGGACCTGGGCCGCCTGAACCTGCGCTGCCTGCGCTACCGGCGCTGCCGGTGCCGGGTTGGCGATCACCTGGCGAATTTGGGCACTGGCCGGCGGCATCACGTGCGAGGGCGTGGCGCGCTCATGGGCGAGCACGCCGCCGCGCTCAGGCATCGGAGGCGGCGGCACGACCTGCGAAGTGGACAGCGCGTTGGCCGCCACGCGCACGAAGCCCGCGCGCACCGGCCGGCCGCGGTCGAAGTCTTCCGCCGAAACGGCCGTAAGCGCGTCCGCATGCCGCTGGTGCGCATAACTCACGTTGTCCTGCACCGCGATGTGGCGGTTGACATTGCTGATGTAGACCGGGCTGGCGCGATAACCCGGCTGCCAGGCCTCGCCGGGCGCCAGCGGGAACCAGGCCACGCCGGGCCGGCCGGAGCCGAGCGAGATATTCCAGTTGACACCGCCGCCGCCGGCCCCGATGAACGCCACCAGGGCCGGCGCATAAAGCGGGTGCAGTCCCAGGTGGCCCGGTACCCAGGCCCAGCGCGAACCGATCAGCGCCCAGCGGCCGTAATGGAACGGTGCGAAGCCCCATGGCGCATCGTCGATCCAGGTCCAGCCCCACGGCGAGATCCATTCCCAATGGCCGTGGCGGTATGGCGCCCAATTGGCCGCAGTCGCCCGCGGATACCAGACCATGCCATGCGTCGCGTCCTGCGCCCACTGGCCATGGGCATCGAGCTGCTGGTAGCCCACCACTTCGCGCGGTACATAACGCGCCGAGATCGACTGGTCTTCGAGCCGGTTGCGATCGGCCGCCCAACGATCGAACCCATCCTGCGGCGGCGACTCCTGCGCGTTCACCTGCACCAGCGAGCGGGCGCGGAACGTGATTTGCTGGCCGCCGCCCAGCGGCAGCGCCTGGCCGCTTTCCCCGTACACGGCGCCGGTGCCTGAATGGATCGTCACCCGCGTCGTACCGCTGGCCGCATCGACGTCGATGCGGTAGTCGCCCGGGTAGGCGGCGCGATAGGCCAGATTGGGCGTGGCGATCTCGAAGTTCTCGCCTTCGGGCAGGCTGCGCATGCGCACGCTGACCGCACCCTGCGTCACGCTCAGTTGCGCCGTCTGGTCGTCCAGTGCCAGGATTTCCAGGTGAGTGCGCCCGTCCATCCGCACCGCCGACGAGCCGATCTGGATTTCGGCGCGCGATCCGCGGTCGGTCCAGAGCCGGTCGCCGCGCGTGAGCGGCCGGTTGAGCTCGGCGTCGGTCCACTCGTTGTCCCCGGCGGGCGAAAAAACGGTCGTGCCCTCCGCATGATTGAGCCGCGCCACCCGTCCTGGCGGATCGGCCTGTGCCATGGCTGGGCCGCCCAACAATGCAACAACCAGCGCCGCAAGCAGCCGGAAGAGAAAAATCTGAAACAAGTGGCCGGGCGTCATGAGGTTCTCTTGGGTGAAGTAAACGCCTGAGCCAGGAAAAACAGCGCAAACGAACGGTAAAGCGCGTCGCGCGCGTGATCGATTTTGTAATGCTGTGTAAGGGGATTTCTCAGCTCGGCACCGGATCCCGCATCGTGACGAACTCCTCGGCCGCGGTGGGATGGATGCCGATCGTGCTGTCGAAGATCTCCTTGGTGGCGCCTGCTTTCATCGCTACCGCAAAGCCCTGCACCACTTCGCCAGCGTCCGGTCCCACCATATGCAGGCCAACGACCCGGCCGCTGGCGCCGTTCACCACCAGCTTCATGAGTGTGCGTTCATCGCGACCGCTGAGCGTGTGTTTCAGCGGCTTGAACTCGGTGCGGTAAATCGCGACCTCCCTGAGGGTCCGCCGCGCCTGCTCTTCGGTCAAGCCGACCGTGGCGATATTCGGATGGGTGAACACCGCGGTCGGGATGAACTCGTAACTCATCGGACGGCGGCCCTGGCCGAACAGGTGATTCACCAGCGCCGTCGCTTCGCCCAGTGCGACCGGCGTGAGCTGCACCCGCGCCGTGACGTCGCCCAGCGCATGGATCGAAGGCACGGACGTGCGGTAGTCGTCGTCGACCACGATCGCGGCATGTTTGTCCTGAGCCACCCCGGCGGCCTCCAGGGCCAGCCCGTTCACATTGGGAACGCGGCCGGTGGCGTAAAGGACGACGTCGGTGGCGAGCACGCTCCCGTCGATCAGTGTCACTTCCAGGCAGTGCGCGCCGCGATGGATCGCGCGCACGTCGGTGCGAAGCCGCAGATCGATGCCGGTCTTGCGCAGCTCCTGCGATATGAAGTGGCGCACCTCATGATCGAAGCCGCGCAACACCTGTTCGCCGCGGTACAGCTGCGTCACTTTTGCGCCCAGGCCATTGAAGATCGACGCGAACTCGCAGGCAATGTAGCCGCCGCCGACCACCATCAGCCGCGCCGGGAACGGGTCGAGGTCGAACATGCTGTCCGAAGTCACCACATGCGTGCAGCCCGGAAAGGAAGGAACGGTCGGCGTGCCGCCGGTCGCGATCAGGATGTGGCGGGCCGTGAAACGCCGGTCGCCGCCGGCCGTTCGCACTTGAACCGCATGCGCATTGGCCAGCCGCGCCCAGCCGCGGATGACCTCGACGCCCACTTGCGACAAGAGCTGCCGGTACACCCCGTTCAGGCGCGCTATCTCCCTGGCCCGGTTCGCCTTCAGCCGCGCCCAGTCCAGGCGTGGTGTGCCCAGGTCCCAGCCGAATCCCGCGGCGTCGTCGAAATCGTGGGCGAAGTGCGCCGCAAAACTATAGAGCTTCTTCGGAATGCAGCCGACGTTGACGCAGGTGCCGCCGAGCGCCGCGGCTTCCGCCAGCGCGACTCGCGCGCCGCGCTGCGCCGCCAGCCGGGCCGCCCGCACGCCGCCGCTGCCTCCACCGATGACGAAGAAGTCGTAATCATGATCAGCCATGGAGATCCCCCCGCGTGAACCATGCCGCACAGCGCTCAGCCAGCATGATCGTGGGCAGGTTGGTGTTCGCCGCCGGGATGGCGGGAATGATCGACGCATCCACGACCCACAGGCCCTCGACGCCGCGGACCTTCGCGCGGGTATCTACCACGCTCAGCGCGTCGGTCTGGGGGCCCATGGAGCAGGTTCCCGCCGGATGGAAATAGGTGCCGACCTCGGCACGAACAGCAGCCGCCAGTTCGTCCTCGCCGTCGCCTGTCAAAGGTCCTGGACTCAGTTCCTCGGCCAACAAGTCGGACAGGGGTGCCGTCCTGGCCAAGCGCCGCGCCACACGCAGCGCATGGATCATCCGCGGCATGTCCTGCGGATCGGTGAGGTAGCCCGGATTGATCATGGGCGCGGCCCCTGGATCTGCGGAGCGCAGGCGCAGCCAGCCGAGGGAGCGCGGCTTCATCAACCCCGCGTGAATCGTCATCACGTTCGGGCCGCCGCTTGCCGCCGCGCCGGCCGGAATAGTCCAGGGAAAAATGTGCAGGTCGTGGCCCGGGCAGTCCTGCGAACTCTTCAGCGTCAACACGGTTTGGCAGCCGGGACGCTCCTCGCTGGGCGCCGGCCCCCGAGCCACAAAGCGCAGCCCGAACCTCGGGTGGTCAGCCAGCCTGCGCCCCACGCCCGGCAAGTTCACCAGCACCTCGATACCGAGCGCCTGAAGCTCGTTGGCGGGCCCGATGCCGGAGCGCATCAGAATCGCGGGGCTGCCGAATGCCCCCGCGGCCAGGATCAAGCGATCCGCGGCAATCGTTTCATTGGCCTGCGCAAGGCGAATGCCGGCGGCGCGTTTACCCTCGAACACGACGCTGTCAACCAGAACGCCGCCACGGACCGTGAGATTCGATCGGGTGCGCGCCGCTCCAAGATAAGTCAGCGCCGTGCTCTGCCGCACCCCGCCGACGGCATTCTTGGGCAGGCGCCCCGCACCCATCGCACCGGGCGCATTGTGATCGGGCACCTGCGGGTAACCCAGGGCGGCGCACGCCGCGAGGAACGCGCTTTGTTCGGGCACCAGCTCATCATCCGGATGCCGTCGAATCGGCAACGGGCCGGCGCGGCCGTGCCACTCGTTGTCGAAATCGCAGTCGTTTTCCAGTTGTCGAAAAAAAGGAAGAACATCGGCGAACGACCAGTCGGCGTTGCCGAGCGCGGCCCATTCGTCGTAGTCGCTCGGGCTGCCCCGCAGCGCGATTGTGCCGTTGGTGGCGGAGCAGCCGCCCACCAGTTTGGCGCGCGCCTGCGGGATCGGCCGCCCGACTGCGCCAGCTTCGCTCGCGTATCCCCAGTCATGGCTGTAAGCCGGATTGAATCCACTGCGAATTTCGGGAGGAAGTTCGGCGTCGCTGCGGTAGTCTGGGCCCGCCTCCAGCAGCAGGACGGTTCGGTGGGGGTCTTCGCTCAGCCGCGCCGCCAGCACGCATCCCGCCGAACCTGCGCCCACGATGATGACGTGATAGCGCCGGTCCGCCGAGCGTTCGCCGATCCCTGCCGACATGTGCCTTCTCCTTTGCATGTCGCTTGAGTGGCCCAACGTGCGAGCCAAACGTCCTCGAGGCGCAACTATGCCAGGAAGGAAGCGCCATTGCAGGCGGTCCTGCCGCGTTGACGTTGAATGGAAGCAACGCCACGCTGGCCTATGATTTGGGTCCATGACGGGCGTATCCGCGGGATTGCAAAAACTCAGCCACACCGGGTCGGCGCCGCTGCGCTGGCTCGCCGGCTGGTGGCGCATCGTGTACTTCGGCGCGTCGCTGCTCGTGCTGGCGATGTCGCCATCGAGCTGGCGGCGCGAAACGCGCCAGGCGTTGCTGCGCCACATCTACCTGGACACGGCGCCGATCCTGTGGTGGTTCACCACGCTGAGCGCTCTGCTCACGATGGTGATCACGCGCATCGTCGTGGTGACGGCCCTGAGCTACGGCTTGTCGCGCTACGCGCTCGAGATGGTGATCAGGGTGCTGGTGCTGGAGCTTATTCCGCTGACGGCCGCGCTGTTCGTGGCCTTGCGCTGCACCATCCCCAATGGCGCGGCGCTGGCGGAGATGCGGCGCACCGGGCAGTTCGAGGCGCTGCTGCGCCGCGGCAGCGATCCGGTGGTGACGCAGGCGCTGCCGCGCGCGCTGGCGGGCATCTTCGCCACCGTCACGCTGGCCGCGCTGAGCTGCGTGGTGGCCCTGGTGCTGGCTTATCTGGCGGTCTATGGATGGACGCTGGCCGGCGCGGCGGCCTACACACATGTCTTCGGGCATGTCTTCAACCCGGCCGTGTCGCTGATCTTCGTGCTCAAGACCCTGTTCTTCAGCCTGGCGGTGTCCATCATCCCGATGGCCTCGGGCCTGTACGACGTCGAGGGTGACGGATCGCGCGAAAGCGCTGCGCTGCAGGGCCTGGTGCGGATGTTCGCCGTGCTGCTGGTGCTCGAGGCGGCCTGTCTGGCCGGCAACTACTCCTGATGGCGATGCAACCAGAGCGCGACACGCCGGCCCAGAATTCGGAGCCCGCCACGGCGAAGCCGGTGAGGTATCTGGAGCTCAAGGCCGCGCTGCTGCTGATCTTCACCGCGCTGCTGGTCGCGGGCTCGGCTTTCTACCTGCTCTACGCGCGCGGCGTATTCGAGCCGACGCAAAAGCTGGTGCTGGTCACCGACGACTCCGAGGGCGTCGTGGTCGGGATGGACATGACCTTCTCGGGCTTTCCGATCGGCCAGGTGCGCCGTGTCGAGCTGGCCGAAACGGGGAACGTGCGCATCGTCGTGGACGTGGCGCAAAAGGATGCCCACTGGCTGCGGACCACGAGCGTCTTCACGCTGGTGCGCGGACTGGTTGGCGGGACCAATATCCGCGCCTACAGCGGCATCCTCAGCGATCCGCCGCTGCCCGACGGCGCCGAGCGGCCGGTGCTGCGCGGCGATGCCACCGCGGAACTGCCGCGCGTGCTCGCGTCGGCCAAGGAGATGCTGGAGAACCTGAGCGCGATGACATCGCAGGATGCCCCGCTGCGCGCTTCGCTGGCCAATCTGCAGGATCTCACCCAGAAGCTCAAGGGTCCGCGGGGGGCGCTGGGCGTCGCCTTCGGCAACGACGCCGACGCGGCAAAGCTGGTCGCCGCACTGGATCGCACCAATGCCTTGCTGGCGCGTGTGGACACCCTGGCGGCGAAGGCTGACACCCAGGTGTTCGGGGCGCAGGGCGTGATGCAGGATGCCCGGGCGACAGTGGTGCAGCTGGGCAATCTGCTGTCGGAAACGCGCGCCAGCCTGAAGAACGTGGACGCGGTGCTGCTCGAGGCGCAGGGCATCGGTGCCAACGTGCGCGGCGCGACCAGCGACCTGGGGTCCTTGCGCGGCGAAGTGGAGGTGAACCTGCGCAAGATCGAAGGCATGATCAATGAGCTCAATCGCAAATGGCCGCTCGCGCGCGACACCGAGGTGAAACTGCCATGAAGCGCGCCGGATCGATCGCGCTGGTCGTCATGCTGCTCGTCGGTTGCGGCAACAAGCCGCGAGTGCCCGACTGGCAACTCAACGCTCACGACACCCTCGAGCGCTACGTCCAGGCCTACATGACGGGCGACGCGCGGGTCGAGGCGGCCGAGTTCGAGCGCGCCCGCGGCGCGCTGGCGACGACCGGGCAAGCCGCGCTGGTCGCGCGCGCCGAGTTGACGCGCTGCGCTGCGCGCGTGGCCAGCCTGGTGCTCGACCCTTGTGACGGTTTCGAGCAGCTGCGGCGCGATTCGCCGGCGCCCGAGCGCGCCTATGCCGACTACCTGGCCGGCGGCATCACGCCGCCCGACATTGCGCTGTTGCCAGCGCAACATCGCGCGGCGGCAGCGGGAACCGGCGATGTAGCGGCAGTGCGGGCGATCGAAGATCCCTTGTCGCGCCTGATCGCGGCCGGTGTGTTGTTCCGCACCGGACGGGCCAGCCCCGACGTGCTGGTGTTAGCGACGGAGACCGCCTCGGCGCAGGGCTGGCGCCGCCCGCTGCTTGCGTGGCTGGGGGTGCAGGCCGTGCGCGCGGAGCGCGCCGGCGCGCTGGAAGAGGCGCAGCAGCTGCGCCGCCGCATGGCGTTGGCGGCAGGGGAGCGCTGATGGCAGGCGCGGGGGTCGTGCCCTCGCCCTAACCCTCTCCGCGAGGGAGAGCGAACAAGTCATCTTCCCTCGCGGGCAGTGCGAAAAGTGATCGAGTAGCGCAGCGATTTCGTGGGCGCCACGCTGTGCTGCCAAGCCCATCTAGCCGGTCCGCGCAACAGGTAGATCGAACGCGGCTCGACCGTCAGTTTGATCACGCCCGCCTTCTTCGGCTCGCGTGGCGGGTAGGGCCGAAAGCGCAGCACCGCCTCATTCAGCAGCGAGACACCCACCACATCCTCGAAATCGGGCACGTCGCGGTGCCAGCCCAGCGGCGTGCCTTCGCGGTATTCGGCGACCAGGCAGTGCGCGAAGGCCTCGGCCGGCAACTTCGCCCATCGGGCCACTTTGCCCCGCAATGGCTCCAGCGAGCCGGGCAGTTGCGCCGCAGGCTCAAGGCGCTGGGCGCTGAAATCGTACTTGCCGCCGAAACTGACGACTCGGCGCCGCGCGGTGTAGTTCTTGTAGCGCATCTCCTGAAGCGGCATTTGCGCCACCACTTCGATCAGCGCGGCCTCTTCCTCGGCCGTGAGGAACTCGCGCAGGTAGATCATTCCTTCCGGCAGGGCAGGTGCCGGCGCGGAAAACAGTTCCGCCTGCGGCGCTGGCGTGCGAATCGAAGTCATGGCGCGTCGGTCGAACTCGCCCATTTTGTCGGCAAATAAAAAGCCCGGCACCTTGCGGTGCCGGGCCTGAAGCGGCAAAGCCGCTTTACCTTACGGCTTGCTGGCCGTCGGGAAGGGCCACGCGGCTTGCGGGTTCAGAGTGGTCTGAGCCGCAGGCGCAGCCGGGGCAGCGGGGGCCGCCTTGGCTACTGGTTTCGCAGTGGGTTTTTTCGCTGCTTTCTTCGCAGCTGGCTTCTTCGCTGCCTTCTTAGCCGGGGCCTTTTTTTTCGCGGCTGGCTTTTTGGCGGCGGACTTCTTCGCGGCCTTTTTCTTCGCCGGCGCTTTTTTCGCTGCTTTTTTCGCAGCGGCTTTCTTCGCCGGCGCCCGCTTGGCGGCCGCTTTCTTCGCGGCCGGACGCTTGGCGGCGGCCTTCTTCGCCGGTGCCTTCTTCGCGGCTACCTTTTTCGCAGGTGCCTTCTTGGCCGCGGACTTCTTGGCGGCCGGTCTTTTCGCTGCGGCCTTCTTGGCGGCCGGTCTCTTTGCAGTTGCCATAACTATCTCCTGTTCAAGTTGATCAACATCAACCAAAGAAGCACTCCATGCTTGTTGGTTTGCATGAAGCGATTCATGAAGTTGGGCTAAG
>DATNCB010000582.1:0-8835 GCA_035571715.1 Ramlibacter sp. | reverse complement strand
CCGACTTCGACGCCATCATCACGCGCGCGATGCCGCGTTGAACGCGACAGCAAGCGACAAGGAAGGATAGATGCCCATGCCCGAACTGATCCTGCACCATTACCCCAGCTCGCCGTTCTCGGAAAAGATCCGGATCGTCATGGGCTACAAGAAGCTGGCCTGGAAGTCGGTGATCATCCCGGCCATCATGCCCAAGCCCGACGTGCTGGCGCTGACCGGGGGCTACCGCAAGACACCTGTCCTGCAGGTCGGCGCCGACGTGTATTGCGACAGCACGCTGATCTGCGACGTGCTGGAGCATGTGCAGGGCGAGCCGACGCTGTATCCGCCGCACCTGAAGGGCGTGTCGCGCGTTTTCGCGCAATGGGCCGACACCACGCTGTTCTGGGCCGCCATGGCCTACAACCTGCAGCCCAAGGGCGCGGCCCATGTGTTCGGCAAGGCGCCGCCGGAATCCGCCAAGGCGTTCGGCGAGGACCGCAAAGCCATGAGCGGCAACATGGTGCGGCTGCGGCCCGCGGACGCAACGTCCGCCTATCGCTCGTACCTGCGGCGCATCGCGCATATGGCGGAGGAACATGACTTCCTGTTCGGCACCGATCCTTGCGTCGCGGATTTCGCGACCTATCACTCGCTGTGGTACACGCGCGTCCAGGTTCCGGTGCTCGCCGACATCCTGGCCGCCACTCCGGCAGTAAGCGAGTGGATGGACCGCATCGCGGCGATCGGCCATGGCGGCATGGACAAGTTCAACTCGGCCGATGCGGTCACCGTGGCCAAAGCTGCCGAGCCGATGCCGCCCGGGCAGAACCTGCTGATCGACAGCGCCTTCCAGGACGATCACGGCATCGCGCTGGGCAGCCCGGTCACAGTCACGGCCGAGAGTTTCGGTCCGGAGCCGACGCAAGGCGTGCTGCTCGCCGCCACGCGCACCCACTACACGCTGCAGCGCGAAGACCCGCGAGCCGGCATCGTGCACGTGCATTTCCCGCGCATCGGCTACGTGCTGCGCAAAGCCGAAGCGGTGTGACGCCCGGAGAGGCATTCGTGGTGGCGCGCACGTCGGGGCTTTGCATTTTCGGAACGGCGATCGGCAGTTGCGGCATCGCTTGGAGCGAGAGCGGGCAGGTGGTGGGCGTCCAGTTGCCGGAATCGGACGAGCGGGCTACTCGCGCGCGCATGCAATCGCGCTTTCCGGGGGTGCCGGAATGCAGCCCACCGCCGGCGATCGAGGCGATCGTGCGGCGCATTCGCGCGCTGCTCGAAGGCCAACCCGATCCGCTGCTCGATGTACCGCTCGACATGAGCGAAGTGCCGGACTTCAACCGGCGCGTCTATGAAATCACGCGTGCCATCCCGCCGGGCCGCACCTTGACCTACGGCGAAGTGGCGGCGCGCCTGGGCGAGCCGGGCGCGGCCCGTGCCGTCGGGCAAGCCCTCGGGCACAACCCGTTCGCACCGGTCGTGCCGTGCCATCGTGTGCTCGCCGCCGGCACGGCAGCGGGCGGATTCTCGGCGGGGGGCGGCGTGGCGACCAAACTGCGGATGCTGCAGATCGAAAAAGCGCAGCTCGGATCCGAACCCGGCTTGTTCGACTGACGGGCCCACGGCCTGATCATTTACGGGCCACTAGCCCGTAGCGCTGCCGGAACGCCGCCCACTGCGCCCGGGCGCGCGCCTTCCACCGACGCCCCGCCTGCCACGGCGCGGAACGCCGGACCTGGGCGATCACGCCATCCTTCCAGGTTTTCCAGCGCGGGTACCAGCGGGCTAACCACGCCAGTTGCATCAGCGCGGGCTGGGTCAGCGTGAACAGCCGCGCCAGGATTGCCGTGCCCAGCACTTTGGCGGTGAGCAGCACAACAACGCCCATGAGTGCATGGCCGCGCCCGATCAGGAACAGCGCCAGCAGTTTCACCGGCAGAAGCGCGAGCGCTGGAAGCGCGAACAGCGCCACTGCGCCCCAGGGCGGCAGCGCCTCGATCCGGCGCTCGACCCGAGCCCACAGCGGCAAGTGGGCCAGCTTCGCCAGCAGCGCGGCAAGCGGCTCCCATCCCCATTCCTCGAACAGCAGGATAAGAGCGACGAACGCGAGAAGCGTGTTCCGAAGGAGCCGGCGCAGCCAGTGCATCCCGGGAGTCTAGGGCTTGTGCCTTGGGGCCAGGCGCTTTCAGCAGCCCAGACTGAGAGCCTGCAAGGTCTTGCCCGATTTCGGCTCGAAGACCACGAGGTTGATCTGCCTCGGGTGCGAAGACTCGCCAGCGACAGCTCGCAAGGTGACTTTCGAGGCACCGTGATACTCGCCGGCTGGCACATACTGCCGCACCACAAAATCGTGCTGGAGGAATTCGCCGCTGTTTTCTCCTGCCTTGACCTTGCTGCTATGCCCGTGCTCCGTCACGGTCCAATACGCGCCCCAGGCGCCCACGCCCTCGGCCGGCGTCACCAGCGCTTCGAAGGCGTCATCGGCGCTTTTCTGCAACGAGATTCGCGCACGAGCCGGTTCCGCGCCACTGCCCAGCGCATGCGAATAGTCGCGCCAGTCCTGGCCGTTGCGCACCAGTTGCGGCGTATAGATACCCGACTGCCCGTTGAGCCTCGCCACCTGGCGCTGCCGGTCCGTATAGGAGGGATTGGCGAAGCGATCGATCCAGCCGATGTAGTCCCAGTAGCCGACGTGGAAAGCCTGGACCACGGCGCGGCCGCTCGCGGCGCTGGCTTTCAGTGTGGACAGCCAGCGATCGGCAGGTGGGCAGGAACTGCAGCCCTCCGAGGTGTACAGCTCGATCACCGGTGTGAGCGTGGCAGCCGATTCGGCTTTGCAGGCAGCAGTGGAGGCGAGTGCGCTGCCGGCAGCTGCGAGGGCACCGGCAGCCGCGAGAGCGGAAAGAACAGGTCGCATGCGGCGCTCCTTGAGGCAAGTAGTCCACTGAGTCAGGCAAATATTTGCCTCACTCAGTGGACTTGGTCGCGCCACTCTAGCGCTTCTTACAGCCAGGCGTGTTCACGCCGCGTCACGTACGCACCGTCTCGCGCGACGTGACGTCCGCCGGTACGTCCACGCGCGCCGGCTGCAGGCGCTCCAGCCGTGCATCGAGACGGCTTTCCAGCTCGTTCAGGCGACCATCGAGCATGCGGTTGATCCCGTCGAGCTGGCTGCGCAGCTCGCGCTGGTTCTGCACCATGGCCTTTTCGAACTCGCTGGACACGATGGACTCGCGCTGGCGGGTCTCCCGAAGATGCGTGTCCAGCTGTTGGCGCAAGTCGGTGAAACGCGAGGCCTCGGCTTTTTCAGCGAGATCGCGCTGCGCTTGCAGGGTCTTCGCGTGGCGGCTCGTATCCAGCATGTGGCGCGACTCCTGCATCGCGCTGCCGAGGAGCAGGACAAATAGCGTGACGCCGAAAACCGCGAGCATGATGAGGCCCAGCGGCGCCTCCTCGACGACCACGGCGAAGTTCAGCGGCGATGTGCGCGTGAATTCGGGCCAGTTCTGGGCGGCAAAGCCGGCGACCAACAAAATCGCAACAATAAGAAAAAGCAATCGGGCGCGCATGTGAGTCTCCTGGGAGGGGAATAAGGCATTGTTGCGAGCGCGCCTTGACACCGGATGTCAGCCAAGATGCCGTATTGATGTCCGCTGTGTGTGGCAAACTGCCGCGTCTCTCCAGCAGTTACAAATGCAAAAAATCATGCGGCAAATCGCCGCGGAAATCCGGGTCCACGAACACCAGGTGAAGGCCGCGGTGGACCTGCTCGATGGCGGCGCCACAGTGCCGTTCGTGGCCCGCTACCGCAAGGAAGCGACGGGTGGCCTGGACGACGTGCAACTGCGCGAACTCGAGTACCGGCTGGGCTATTTGCGCGAGCTGGAAGAGCGGCGCGCGGCCGTGCTCAAGAACATCGAGGAGCAGGGCAAGCTCACTCCCAGCCTGCGCGCTGCCATCGAGGCTGCGCCAACCAAACAGGAACTCGAAGACCTGTACCTGCCCTACAAGCCGCGGCGGCGCACCAAAGGGCAGATCGCGCGCGAGGCCGGCATCGAGCCGCTGGCGGACAAGCTCTTCACCAATCCGTCGCTGGTTCCCGCCGACGAGGCGGCCGCTTTCGTCAAAGCCGAAAAGGGCGAGGGCGGCGAGGATTTCACCAGCGTTGCGGCCGTTCTCGATGGCGTGCGCGACATCCTTTCGGAGCGCTGGGCCGAAGACCCGGCGCTGGTACAGCAATTGCGCGAATGGCTGTGGTCGGAGGGGCTGTTCAAGTCCAGGCTCATGGCCGGCAAGGATGAAAACAATGCGGACGTGGCGAAGTTCCGCGATTATTTCGACTACGACGAGCCGATCGGACGAGTGCCTTCGCATCGTGCGCTGGCCGTATTTCGGGGTCGGCAACTGGAGATCCTCGACGCCAAACTGCTGTTGCCGGTCGAGCCGGAGCCGGGCCGCCCCTCCATCGCCGAAGGCAAGATTGCGCTGCGCATCGGCTGGAGCCATCAGGGCCGCGCCGCGGACGACCTGCTGCGCAAGTGCGTGGCCTGGACCTGGCGGGTGAAGCTGTCGCTTTCCACCGAGCGCGACCTGTTCGCACGGCTGCGCGAACAAGCGGAGAAGGTCGCGATCAAGGTCTTCGCCGACAACTTGCGCGACCTGCTGCTCGCGGCGCCGGCCGGGCCGCGGATCGTGATGGGCCTGGACCCCGGCATCCGCACCGGCGTGAAGGTGGCCGTGGTCGACGCCACCGGCAAGCTGGTCGACACCGCAACGGTCTATCCGCACGAGCCGCGCCGCGACTGGGATGGAGCGCTGCATCAGCTCGAGCTGCTGTGCCGCAAGCACGAGGTGAACCTGATCGCCATCGGCAACGGCACGGCCAGCCGCGAAACAGACAAGCTGGCCGGCGATTTGATCAAGCTCATCGCCTCCGGTGCGATGGAAAAAATAGTGGTGAGCGAAGCGGGCGCCTCGGTCTATTCCGCCAGCGAATTCGCGTCGCAGGAAATGCCCGACGTGGACGTGAGCCTGCGCGGGGCCGCGAGCATTGCCCGGCGCCTGCAGGACCCGCTGGCCGAACTGGTCAAGATCGATCCCAAGTCGATCGGCGTCGGCCAGTACCAGCATGACGTGAACCAGAGCGAACTCGCGCGCATGCTGGGCGCCGTGGTGGAGGACTGCGTCAATTCAGTGGGGGTGGATCTCAACACGGCCAGCGTGCCGTTGCTGTCGCGCGTGTCCGGCCTGTCGGGCAGCGTCGCGAAAGCGGTGGTGCGCTGGCGCGAAGCGCACGGCGCGTTTGCAAACCGCAAGCAGTTGATGGAAGTCGGCGGCCTGGGCGCCAAGACATTCGAGCAAAGCGCGGGGTTCCTGCGCATTCGCGGTGGTGACAACCCGCTGGACATGACCGGCGTCCATCCGGAAACCTATCCGGTGGTCGAAAAAATGATGGCCGCAACCGGCAAGCCGGTCGTGGAGCTGATGGGCCGGGCGGAAATGCTCAAGACGCTCAAGCCCGAGCTGTTCGCCAACGAGAAGTTCGGCGTCATTACGGTCAAGGACATCCTGGGTGAACTCGAAAAACCGGGCCGCGACCCGCGCCCGGATTTCAAGGTGGCGCGCTTCAACGACGGCGTGGAAAATATCAGCGACCTGCGCGAAGGGATGGTGCTGGAAGGCACGGTGAGCAACGTCGCGGCATTCGGCGCCTTCATCGACCTGGGCGTGCATCAGGACGGTCTGGTTCACGTGAGCCAGCTGTCTCACAAGTTCGTCAAGGACGCACGTGAAGTGGTCAAGACCGGCGACATCGTCACCGTGAAAGTGATGGAAGTCGACGTCGCGCGTAAGCGCATCGGGCTTTCGATGAAGCTGGGCGAGGCCCCGGCCCGCCGCGATGGGCCACGCGACAACCGCTATGAGGGGGCTCGGCGAGGGGAGCGCGCCCCGCGGGACCAGCCGCCCAACACCGCGATCGCCGGCGCCTTCGCGAAGCTGCGGGGGCTGAGAAAGTAGCCATGGCCGGTCTTCGCGACTTTGCCGGACCCGGCACACTCCAGCCGGCGGGTTCCCCCGATCGGGTGCTGGGTTGGGACGTGCTGCGCGGCTTGTGCGCGCTGGGCGTGGCCTTGTACCACCTGTTGTACTGGCAGGACCTCGCGAGCCTGAACACGCTCGGCAGCTACGGCGTCTACCTCTTTTTCGTACTGTCGGGCGCCAGCCTCGCCTACAACTACAGCGGGCGGCTCAGCGGCTCGCGCGACGCTGCCGCTTTCCTGCTGGTTCGCTGGCTGCGCCTGGCGCCGCTGCACATCGTTCTGTGCTTCGTCGTCGTGGCTTTGCTGACACTGCTAAACGGCCAATTGGTCGACCGTTTGCCGCTGCGGCTGCTGCTTAACGCGACCTTCGCCTTCGGCTTTCACGACCCGACGATTTGGGCCCTGCTGATCGGCGGCTGGTCACTGGGCATCGAATTCGTTTACTACCTGGTCTTTCCACTGCTGCTGCCGGCACTGCCGCGCCGGGCTTGGTGCGCCTTGCTGGCCGTGGCGCTGTGCCTGTTGCAGTGGGGCTGGATCTACCGCACGGTGGGCTCGCCGGCGGGTTATGCCGCGAGCGCGGTCGCTTACCACCAGGTGCCGGCATTCGCGGCGTATTTCTTCGGCGGGTGCGTCATCGGCCATTGGCGCAGGGCGGACTTGCGCGCGCTGCCCGGGACGATCGGCGTGCTGGTCTGGCTGCTGATGGCCGGTCTGCTGCTATTGCTCAACCCGGCGCGCGCGGGTGATGAATTGCTCGGCGCACGCGGCGCAACGTTGTTCTGCGCCTGCTTTGCGGTCGTACTGGTCAGCGGCCAGGTGGCAGTGCATGCCAGACTCGCACCGCTCGCGCGCTGGCTGGGCGACATCACCTACGGCTGCTATCTGCTGCATCCGATCTTCTTTTTCGGCTTTGCCTGGTTCATCTTGCCGCGACTGAGTGCGTTCACGATCACGTCGGCGCCGCCGGCCATGAGGTGGGCCGTGCTCGCCATGGTTCTCGCCCTGAGCTGTCTCACTGCCGCGGCGAGCGAGCGCTGGTTCGAAGCGCCATTACGGCGCTGGGGCAAGCGAGTGCTGCGCTGGCAGGCGCGCCGCGTCGCCGCGCCTTACATCGACGCGGCCAGCATTTCCTCGTAATCCTGCGCAGAGGCGATGCGCGGATTGGTCTTGTGGCAGTGGTCCGCCAGTGCGCCCTTGATGATCTGGTCGAACTGATCGCCCCGCACCCCCATGGCAGCCAAGCCTGACGGCAAGTCGAGGAGCGCATTCATGTCCTTGATGGCACCGGGAATGTCGCCGCCCGAGCGCAAGCCCATGGCGTGGGCCATGCGTTCCAGGCGCCGGTCCTTGCGCACCGACTCGGCTTGCGCGTTGAAGCGGACCACCGCGGGCAGGAACATGGCGTTGAGCGTGCCGTGGTGCAATCGCGGGTCCACGCCGCCCAGGCTGTGGCTGAGCGAATGCACGCAGCCCAGGCCCTTCTGGAAAGCCATTGCGCCCTCCATGGAGGCGCTCATCAGGTTGAAGCGCGCTTCGCGGTCTTGCCCGTCGCGCGTGGCCTTTTCGATGTTCGCCCAGCCGCGCTCCAGGCCGTCCAGCGCGATGCCGTCTGCGGGCGGATTGATGGCGGCGGACATGAAGGTTTCCATGCAATGGGCGATCGCATCCATGCCGGTGGCCGCCGTCAATTTGGGCGGCAGGCCCAGCGTCAATTCAGGGTCGCAGACGGCGGTCTTCGGCACCAGGTGCCAGGAGTGGAAGCCCAGCTTGCGATGATCGTCCACGATGATGATGGCGCCGCGGGCCACCTCGCTGCCGGTGCCGCTGGTGGTGGGCACGGCGATCAGCGGCGCCGCCTTGTCGGTGATCAGCGGCGAGCCGCCTTCGATGGTGGCGTAGCGGGTCAGAGGTCCTTCATGTGTCGCGGCAATCGCCACCCCCTTGGCGCAGTCGATGGCGGAACCTCCGCCCACCGCGATGAGGCCGTCGCAGCGATTGGCCCGATACACCTCCACGGCGGCGCGCACAGCGGCCTCGGTCGGGTTGGATGGCGTTTGGTCAAATACCGCGACCGTCATTCCAGGTAGCGCGTCCAGGGCTTTTTGCAAGACGCCCGCGGCCTTGACGCCGGGATCGGTGACAACCAGTGGCCGGCTGATGCCGACCCGCTCGCATTCCTGTTTGAGCAGCTTGACGGCACCGAAGTCGAACTGGATCTGGGTCACGTAATAGATGAAGGCCATGGAAGTCCCGCGCGGTACGATTGAGAGCCTTACTTTAACGGCAGGAGAGACAGAAATGAAAACACCGCAACTTCCGATCATCGCGGCCCCGGTGTCCGCCGCAATCCAGTGAGGTTCCTGCCAGAGTTTCCCCAGCTCACTCCGGCCATGCGTTCGGTGCTCGAGCGCATGGCCCGCGCCGGCTACCCACCCATCTACACGCTGACTGCGCGTGAGGCCAAGGCTGCGTATGAAGCAGCCGCGGGCGTGCTGGAAATGCCGCAGGCGCAACTTGCGCGAGTCGAGGATTTCAGCATCCCGGCGCGCGACGGCTATCCGCTGCCGGCGCGGCTGTATGCGCCGAGCCGCGACTCGCTCGCCGTGCTGCTGTTTTTTCACGGCGGTGGCTTCACCATCGGCAGCATCGCGTCGCACGATGTGCTGTGCCGTGAGTTCAGCCGATTGAGCGGCTGCGCCGTTGTATCGCTCGATTACCGGCTTGCGCCCGAACACCGTTTCCCCACAGCGGTGAATGACGCCTGGGACGCGACGCAATGGCTGGCCGCGAACGGGCGCGGCCTGGG
>DATNCB010000581.1:0-4669 GCA_035571715.1 Ramlibacter sp. | reverse complement strand
ATCACGCCCAGCTGGACCTGGCACGATCACGGCAACGATGCGGCGCAGCCCGTCGTCTGGCTCGATGGACTGGACATTCCGATGATCCGCTTCTTCGACGCCGGGTTCGCGCAATCCGATACGAGCAAATCGCAGAAAGTCACGCGCGGCGAAGGCACCAGCTTTGCGCGCTACGGCCACAACATGGCACCGGTGCGCCATGACGCACCGTTCGGTGCCACCTCGCCGATCTTCAGCTACCCGTACGAGCGCAGCCGCGAAGCGCTGCACCGGCTCGAGCGTGACGCGCCCGTCGACGAATGGGACGGCGTCAAGCTGCGCTACCTCAACCCGCTCACCGGCGGCTCGCCGATGCCGACCATGGCGACCTTCATGCAGAAGCTGCCGGCAGGTTTCGCGGGCAAGCCGTGGCGTCAGACCGACGGCGCTGTCTACAGCGTGGTGGAAGGCCAGGGGGAGGTTGTCGTCGAAGGCGGCGGCCAGACCTGGCGCTTCGAATTCGGGCCGCGCGACCATTTTGTCGTTCCGTCATGGCACACTGCGCGCCTTGCCTCGGCGAGCGGCTGCGTGCTGTTCAGTTTTTCCGACCGTCCGGTGCACCAGGCCTTGGGCATTCACCACGAAGAAAGGTTGTCATGAGCTACGTTTTCACTCCCGCGCCGCAGGCTTCCGTGCCGGTGGCCGGCCGCGCCGAGCGTTTCCCGGTGCACCGCATCTACTGCGTGGGCCGCAACTACGCGGAACACGCCAAGGAAATGGGGTTCACCGGCCGCGAGCCGCCCTTCTTCTTCCTCAAGCCGGCCGACGCCGTAGTGCCGGTGAACGCCGGAGAAACCGGCACGATGGCCTACCCCAGCCTGACGGCGAACCTGCACCATGAGATCGAACTGGTGGCGGCCATCGGCACCGGCGGCAAGGGCATCAAGGCGGCGGATGCGCACAAGCATGTCTACGGCTATGCGGTGGGACTGGACATGACGCGCCGCGACCTGCAAGGTGAAATGAAGAAGCAGGGCCGGCCCTGGTGCATCGGCAAGGCATTCGAGCAGTCGGCGCCGATCGGGCCGATCACGCCGGCCGCACAGGCCGGCGATGTCACGCAGGCCGAGGTCTGGCTGCAAGTCAATGGCAAGGACCGCCAGCGCAGCAATGTCTCCAAGCTGATCTGGAGCCTTGGAGAAATCATCGAACACCTTTCGGCCGCCTGGGAACTGCAGCCCGGCGACCTGATTTTCACCGGAACGCCCGAGGGCGTGGCCGCGGTCGTGGCCGGTGACACGCTGGTCGGCGGCGTGACAGGGCTGGGTGAGTTGCGCATTCGCGTCGCCTGAAAGTCCCTGGGGTTTCGGCCTGCAATGCGTTGCGGCAGCTGCTTCCCTGCGAAGCGGCTGGTTCGGGTGCGCCTCTTTTCACCTTAACATTGGGTCATGTTGCGCAGCCCCATCAAACATTGCAGGAACTGCGGCGTGGCGGTGGTGTACCGGGTGCCGGACGACGGCGATACCCGCGAACGCGCCGTCTGCCCGGCCTGCGACACGATCCATTACGAAAACCCGCTGAATGTGGTCGGCACGGTGCCTTACTGGGGCCAACACGTGCTGCTTTGCAAGCGCAACATCGAACCGCGCTGGGGCAAATGGACGTTGCCCGCCGGTTTCATGGAGCTGGGCGAAACCACCGAACAGGGAGCAGCGCGCGAAACCGACGAGGAAGCCGGCGCGCAGTTCGAGCTGGAAGGGCTGCTGACGGTGCTGAGCGTTCCGCGCGTGAACCAGGTCCATCTTTTCTACCGGGCCCGGCTCCTCAGCGAGCGCTTCGCTCCGGGCCATGAAACCATCGAGGCCCGGCTGTTCCTGGAGCGCGAAATTCCCTGGGACGAGATCGCCTTCAAGACGGTGAGGGAAACCCTGCTGTGCTTCTTCGAGGACCGGCGCAAGGGCCGCTTCGAAGTGCACAACATCAACATCGCGTGATCGCTAGTAACGCACCTTGCTTTCCTCGCGCAGCTTGGCATCCTGCCGGCGCTTGACGCACAGAGGGTGGTTCTTGGCCCCGGCTTTGTCGCACTCCTCGGCAAGGCAAAATTCCTTGGACAGGAACACCTTGTCCCTGCATGTTTCGACGGGGTTCGGCGCGGCCGCCGCGACTATGCTGGGCGCGCGCACGGGACGTGGCTCCTCCCGGCGCGGCACTGGCAGGGACTCGTCGGCGCGGCTTTCGGCAACGGCCTCTGAAACGGATTTGGCCTTCGCGACAGCCGCGGCACGCCGCGCCGATGCGGCAGGCTTGTCCGCTGCGGCGACTCGTTTGGCTGAAGCCGCCCCGGCAGGCTTGGCCGCTACTGCGCTGGCGGGCACGCCCGGCCCGGGCGCCGGGCCGATTGTCGGAACCATCGCCGGCACCGCCACTGCGGATGCCGCTGCCGACGGCGCGCTTGCCGGCGCCGCCGCCGCGGTATCGCCGCTGCCTCGGCCCATCATCATCACCGCGGCGACGCCGACAGCGCCCAGCGCGCCGATAGACGCCAGCACGGCAACCAGAGAACGCGTGCGGCGGGGCGCGGCCACAGGCGAGGGAGGGACCTCGACGACCGGCGCTGTGAAAACACTCGCAGGCTCCGCCGGGCCCGGCGACTGCTCAGCGGGATCCTGGCCGCTTGGCGGGGCGGTGTTGCCACTGAGAATCGTCTGGTCGGGCAAACTCGTGCCGGCGGAGAGCTTGCGCAGGCGCCGCCTTGCGAGGTCGGCGTAAATCCCGGACGGGAACTTGACCAGGAAGGCTTCCAGCTCCTGCGGATCGGCCGAGTCCCTGATCTCTTTCCAGTAGGCCAGCTCGATTTCCTGCGTCACCGTGGAATCGCTGGTCGGCAAATCGAAGGCCAAGCCGGCAGCCGGACCACGCTCGCTTCCGGTGCCCGCCCGCTCGATTTTCTTCGATGGATTGGGCGGCGGAACCACCGTTGCGTCCTGCGCCCGGCGAGTCGCCGACTGCAAAGCCGAGGCGAAATCCCGAGCCGTGGCAAAGCGCTGCTCGCGGTCCTTGGCGAGCGCGCGGGCCACCACGGCATCGATGGCCGGCGGCAGGCGCGCGTTGATCGAACTCGGCGGCACAGGCGTGTGCCCGATGATCTGATGGATGATGGAAAAATCGTTATCGCCGTCGAACGGGCGCGTGTCCGTCAGCAGCTGGTACAGCAAGACACCGACCGAAAACAGGTCGCTGCGCGAATCGCTCTTGAGCCCCTGCACCTGTTCCGGCGACATGTACTTCAGCGTGCCGATCATGTTGCCACCCTGGGTACGCGTCGCGTCACCCGAGTCCTGCATGCGGGCCACGCCGAAGTCGGTGAGCTTGACACGCCCGCCCGGCTCGATCAGCAGGTTGGCCGGCTTGATGTCGCGGTGGACGATGCCCTGCTTGTGCGCGTACTCCAGTGCCGACAGCAGATCGCGGATCATCTTGAGCGACTGCTCGAGCGAATAGCGGGTGCCTTGGTCCAGGTGGTGTTTCAGGTCGTCGCCCTGGATGTACTCCATGACCAGGAAAGCGACATCGCCGTCCCGGTCGGAATCGTAGACGCTGACGATATTGGGGTGCTGCAGGCGCGCCGCGGACCGCGCTTCGGTGCGAAAGCGCACCTCGTATTCGCTCGCGGCTTCCTCGGACAGGTTCTCGACCCGGACGGTCTTGATCGCTACCCGGCGGTCAAGGTTCGGGTCACGCCCCTCGTACACGATCCCCATCGCGCCCTTGCCGAGCACGCGGACCAGGTCATAGCGGCCAAGCTTCTTGAGACTCACAACAACTGCGTCTTCGTAGCGGCGAGAGGTTCATTCTAGCCTGCCCCCCTCGATGAACGACGATATTGCCGCCCGACTGTCTCGCGCTTGCGACGCGAGCGCGACCACCGTCACGCCTGACCCGACATCAGGATCTCACCAGAAAAGCGACGAGCGGCGCACTTTCGGCATCGCGCTCGCAGCCCAGCGCGATCTGGACGTGCCCGATCAGATGGCATTCCGTACGGCGCAGCACCACGGGCTCCCGCTGATTGCCAAGGTACACCCAGGTGCCGAAGCTCGACGTGTCACTGAGAATGAAATGGCCGCCGCGCCACTCGATCGTCGCGTGCACGCGCGAGACCCGAGAGTCGTTGACGCACAGCGATGCGGTGCTTGCCCGGCCCAGGGTGAGCTTTTCGCCGTTCGGTTCCAGCCGCAGGGTCTGCCCCTGCGCCGAGAGCTCGAGCAGGCCACCCCTGCCGGCCTCGAACAACGATTCCCCCATCACCGTCGCGTCGGCATCGCGGTCCGGCTGCCAATCGACGCGCAGCACGTTGGTGACTTCGGATTTCCCGCGCAGATACATAGGGCCCAGGCTGCGCAGCCGCGCCTGCTGCGCGGGCTCCAACGCATCGCGCACGCGTTGGGTGGTCAGGATCTGCTCCGCGCCTGCGAGGTCCGCCAGCCGCGCCGCGCTGTTGACGGCATCGCCAAAGCAATCGCCCTCGATCTCCACCACTTCGCCGGCCTCGATCCCCATCTGCACCTGCACGGCCTGTCCCGTGCCGCCGGGATAGACGGGATTCTCCTGCAGCCGGTTCTGGATGGCGACGCAGGCGGCGAGCGCATCGCCTTCGGCAGGAAAAACGACGAACAGGCCGTCGCCA
>DATNCB010000580.1:0-1867 GCA_035571715.1 Ramlibacter sp. | reverse complement strand
TGGCGCCTCGGTACGTGCGCAGTGGAGGCGCTGCAATGATTCGGCTGCACGGAGCAGCTACGCAGGCTCTTGCGCTCCGCCGAATCCCCGCTTGCGGGGATCGACCAGCGCAGTGCGGCCATGGCCTCCGACGCCAGGGCCCTTCGATCCATGACCATTTGTCGGAGGAGGCAGCATGAAGACACTGGAAGATTTCGCATCGGATGGCCCTGCAGAGGCCAGAGATCCGTACCCCTACGAGGGTCCCGAATCCTTGCGGCAGCCCATCCTCGATGCGCTGACGCGCGTGGTGGACCCGGAAGTCGCGATGAGCATCGTCGATGTCGGGCTGATCTACGGCGTGACGGTGAACCACGAGAAGGTGCACGTGCTGCTGACGATGACGTCGGCAGCCTGCCCGGTTACCGACGTGATCAAGGAAGAAGTCGAGGGCGAGCTGGATCGCCTGGCGCCGCCCGAGCTGCTGGTGCACGTCGAACTGGTGTGGGATCCGCCGTGGACCCTCGAGCGGATGAGCGAACGAGCCCGCCGCTTCATGGGTTGGTGATGATGGCGCACGTCCCGATTCGCGGTGCGCGCGCACCGTCGTCCGCCGCGGCCGTCGCTGCGCGCCCGCTGTTCCTGGTCCTCGTAGCGCTGTCGCTGCTGGCCGGCATCTTTGGCGGACTGCTGCGGGTCGGCGTGATGCTGCCGGCGACGGCTGGCGCCGCCTGGCTGAGCCAGGCCATGCTCGCGCATGCCGCATTGATGATCGGCGCCTTTCTGGGCACCGTCATCGGGTTGGAGCGGGCCGTCGCCGTGAAGCTGCCCGCCGCATTCGTGGCTCCCCTGGCGTCGGCCCTGGGCGGGCTGTGCCTGTTGCTTGGGCAGACCGCGCCGGGCGCCTGGTTACTCTTCGCGGGTTCGGTCGCATTCACCGGCGTCAACATCGTGGTCGTGCGCCGCCAATGGGCGAGCCACACGTTGCTGTTGCTCGCCTCGGCCATCGCCTGGGTGGTCGGCAACCTGTTGTTCGCAACAGCTCAGGGTACTGTCGCGGCGCTGCCGTGGTGGTTCGCATTTTTGATCATGACGATCGCCGCCGAACGGCTGGAAATGACGCGGCTGATGCGGCGCCGTCCCGCCGCGCCCTGGTTGCTCTGCGCTGTCCTGGCGGCCATGGTGCTGGGCGCCGCGCTGTCCGCGGTTTCGGAGCAGCTGGGCGGCATGGTGTACGGCGCGTCGCTGGTGTTGCTGGCGCTGTGGCTGGTCACTTTCGACATCGCTCGCCGCACGATATTTGCCGAGGGCTTGAGCCGCTACATGGCCATCTGCCTGCTCACCGGCTATGTCTGGCTGGCGATCGGCGGAGCGGCGTGGATGGCGACGGCGCTGGGCCTGCCGCTGCGCGATGTGGCGCTGCACGCGCTCGGGCTGGGCTTCATCTTCAGCATGATCATGGGCCATGGACCCGTCATCCTGCCGGCGATCGCGCGCGTCAAATTGCAGTTCGGCCTGTTCTTCTATGTGCCGTTGCTGGCGCTGCATCTGTCGCTGGCGCTGCGGCTCGGTTGGGGCGCGATGAATGTGCAGCAGCGCGCCGCCGGCGCCATTTCCAACGGCCTTTCCATCGCCTTGTTCGCCGCCACCATCATCGGCGCGGCCGTGATATGGCGAATCCGATCCGGCGCCGAAGGCGCCAGAAAGACTTCCTGATGGCAGAGTTCATCGAAATCGAAGAGCCGGGTTCCCGTTCGGGGCAGGCCTTCGCGCTGTGGGCGCTGGGATTTCGTCCCTTCTACCTGCTGGCCAGTGCGTTCGCCGCGATCTCGATCGGCCTGTGGGCGCTGCAGTTCGCCGGCTTGATTGGGCAGCCGTACCTGCAGGG
>DATNCB010000579.1:0-2498 GCA_035571715.1 Ramlibacter sp. | reverse complement strand
GTGGACCAGTCCAAGGCACGCGCCCTGGGCGTGACCAGCCAGTCGATTGCCCAGGCCGGCAAGACCATCCTGTCGGGCACCAACGTCGGCCAGTTCCGCGAGGGCGACAAGCTCATCGACATCGTGCTGCGCCAGCCGCTGGACGAACGCAACGCGATCACCGATATAGGCAATGCCTACCTGCCGACGGCATCGGGCCGATCGATTCCGCTGACCCAGATTGCCAAGCCGGTATTTGCGTGGGAGCCGGGAGTGATGTGGCGCGAAAACCGCGACTACGCGATCACCGTGCAGGGCGACATCGTGGAAGGCCTGCAGGGCGCGACCGTGACCGACGAGTTGCTGCCAAAGCTCAAGGCACTGGAGGGGAAGTGGCCGCTGGGCTACTCGATCCAGGTCGCCGGGGCCGTCGAAGAAAGCTCCAAGGGTTCATCCTCGATCGCAGTCGGATTGCCGATCATGCTGTTCATCACCTTCACGCTCTTGATGCTGCAGCTGCACAGTTTCAGCCGCTCGATGCTGGTGTTCCTGACCGGCCCGCTGGGTATCGCCGGGGTGGCGGGCGCGCTGCTCGTGCTGGGACGGCCGTTCGGATTCGTCGCCTTGCTGGGCGTCATCGCGCTGATGGGGATGATCCAGCGCAACTCCGTGATCCTGATCGACCAGATCGAGCAGGATCGCGCCAAAGGCATTCCGACCTGGAACGCGATCGTCGAATCGGCGGTGCGGCGGTTGCGGCCGATCGTGCTGACAGCCGCAGCCGCGGTGCTGGCGATGATCCCGCTGTCTCGCTCGGTGTTCTGGGGTCCCATGGCCGTGGCCATCATGGGCGGGCTGATCGTCGCGACTGTGCTGACGCTGCTTGCACTGCCGGCGATGTACGCGGCCTGGTTCCGCGTGAAGCGCGAGAGCCCCGCCTGAAAGCTCTTCTCCCTCCCGAAAGGCGGGCAGGGGCCATCGCATAAAATGGCAGGTTCCCCCAAAAACGGGCGCGCGGGTGGCGAAATTGGTAGACGCACCAGGTTTAGGTCCTGACGCCAGCAATGGCGTGGGGGTTCGAGTCCCCCCCCGCGCACCAGACACCTTTTAATTGAAGAGAGAACAACATGGCCGTGAACGTAGAAACCCTGGACAAGCTGGAACGCAAGATCACGTTGACGCTGCCCGCGAGCGCGATCAAGTCCGAAGTCGATTCGCGCCTGAAACGCCTGGCCCGTACCGTCAAGATGGACGGCTTTCGCCCCGGCAAGGTGCCGATGACGGTCGTCGCCCAGCGTTACGGCTACTCGGTGCACTATGAAGTGATGAACGACAAGGTGGGCGAAGCCTTCGCTCACGCCGCCAACGAGGCCAAGCTGCGTGTGGCCGGCCAGCCCAAGATCACCGAGAAGGAACAGTCGCCCGAAGGCGAACTGGCTTTCGACGCGGTGTTCGAGGTTTATCCCGAAGTCAAGATTGGCGACCTCACCACGGCCGAGGTCGAAAGACTCTCCTCCGCGGTCACCGACGAAGCGATCGACAAGACGCTGGACATCCTGCGCAAGCAACGACGCACTTTCACCCAGCGACCGCACGATGCGCCGGCCGAAGACGGCGATCGCGTCACAGTGGATTTCGAGGGGAAAATCGACGGCGAGACGTTCCAGGGCGGCAAGGCCGACGACTTCCAGTTCCTGGTCGGCGAAGGCCAGATGCTCAAGGAGTTCGAGGACGCAGTGCGCGGCATGAAGGCTGGCGAGAGCAGGACATTCCCGCTCGCGTTTCCGGCCGACTACCATGGCAAGGACGTCGCCGGCAAACAGGCCGACTTCATGGTCACCGTGAAAAAGATCGAAGCCGCCCATCTACCCGAGGTCAACGAAGCGCTGGCCAAGTCGCTGGGTATTGCGGAAGCGACGGTGGAGGGCCTGCGCGGCGACATCCGCAAGAATCTCGAGCGCGAAGTCAAGTTCCGCCTGATGGCCCGCAACAAGCAGGCCGTGATGGATGCGCTGGTTTCCAAGGCAGAGCTGGACCTGCCCAAGTCCAGCGTGCAGGCTGAAGTCGACCGCATGATCGAGGGCGCTCGCGCCGACTTGAAGCAGCGAGGCGTCAAGGTTGCAGAAATGGCCCCGATCCCCGAGGAGATGTTCCGTCCGCAAGCCGAGCGGCGCGTGCGGCTGGGCCTGGTGGTTGCCGAGCTGGTGCGCAATAACAACCTGCAGGCCAAGCCCGAGCAGGTCAAGGCCCATGTGGAAGAACTGGCGGCGAGCTACGAAAAGCCGGCCGATGTGGTGCGCTGGTACTACAGCGACAACCGGCGCCTGGCCGAAGTCGAAGCTATCGTCATAGAGAACAATGTCACGGAGTTCGTGCTTTCGCAGGCGAAGGTGGTCGAGAAAACCGTGACCTTCGACGAGCTGATGGCGCAGCAGGGGTAAATCCCGCAACATCATGAGCGTCGCGGGCGAAAGGCAGGCTCTTGCAGGCCTCGCTTCCATCCCAACATAGTTTCATCA
>DATNCB010000578.1:0-2288 GCA_035571715.1 Ramlibacter sp. | reverse complement strand
CGGCAGCAGGCAGACGAAGGTGATGTACACCGCACCGGCCAGCGTCAGGCGCACCAGGATCTTGTCGATGTAGCGGGCGGTCTGCTCGCCGGGACGAATCCCGGGGATGAAGGCGCCGCTTTTCTTCAGGTTGTCGGCCGTCTCGCGGCTGTTGAACACCAGGGCGGTGTAGAAGAAACAGAAGAACACGATCGCGCTGGCGTACAGCATCACATAGATCGGCTGGCCCGGCGACAGGGTGCCGGCGATGTCCTTGAGCCAGCGCATCGATTCGCCGGTGGCGAACCAGCTCACCACCGTGGCCGGCAGCAGGATGATCGAGGAGGCGAAGATCGGCGGGATCACGCCGGCCATGTTCAGCTTCAGGGGCAGGTGCGACGACTGGCCGCCATAGACCTTGTTGCCGACCTGCCGCCTGGCGTAGTTCACCAGGATCTTGCGCTGGCCGCGTTCCACGAACACGACGAAATACGTCACCAACGCCACCAGCGTCAGGATGAAGATCGCGATCAGGATACTCATCGCGCCGGTGCGGATCAGCTCCAGCAAACCACCGATCGCGTTCGGCAGGCCCGCCGCGATACCCGCAAAGATCAGGATCGAAATCCCGTTGCCCAGGCCGCGCTCGGTGATCTGTTCGCCCAGCCACATCAGGAACATCGTGCCGGCCGTCAAGCTGACCACGGCCGTCATGCGAAAGCCGAAGCCGGGAACCAGCACCAGGCCGGCCGAGCCTTCCAGCGCCAGGGCAATGCCCATCGACTGGAACAGCGCCAGGCCGAGCGTCCCGTAGCGGGTGTACTGGGTGATCTTGCGGCGGCCCGCTTCGCCCTCTTTCTTCAGCTGCTCGAACGTCGGCACGACGTAAGTCAGCAGCTGCATGATGATCGAGGCCGAAATGTACGGCATGATGCCCAGCGCGAACACGGTGAAGCGCGACAGCGCCCCGCCCGAGAACATGTTGAACAGGCTCAGGATGCCGCCCTGCTGACCCTTGAACAGCTGGGCCAGCTGATCGGGGTTGATGCCGGGCACGGGAATGTGCGCGCCCACGCGGTAAACCACCAGTGCGAGCAACAGGAAGATCAGCCGGCGACGCAGGTCGCCGTACTTGCCGGTCTTCGCAATTTGTGCGCTAGTTGCCACTGTTGCTGTCCTTCAATGGGTTCAGGCCACGCTGCCGCCAGCCGCCTCGATGGCTGCCTTTGCGCCGGCTGTCGCGCCAATGCCGCTCAGCTTGACGGCGCGCTTGATTTCGCCCGACTTGATGACCTTGACGACTTTGATCATGTCGCCCACCAGGCCGGCTTGCTTCAGCGACAGCAGGTCGACGTCGGCGGCGCCGAGCCGCTCCAGCGCAGCCAGGGTCACCTCGGCGTTGTACTTGGCGCTTTGCGACCTGAAACCGCGCTTGGGCAGGCGGCGCTGCAGCGGCATCTGGCCGCCTTCGAAACCGACTTTGTGGTAGCCGCCGGCGCGCGACTTCTGGCCCTTGTGGCCGCGACCCGCGGTCTTGCCCAGGCCCGAACCGATGCCGCGGCCAACCCGGCGCTTCGCGTGTTTTGCGCCCGCTGCGGGCTTGATGCCATTGAGTTCCATGTCAGAGTACCTTCACGAGGTAATCGATCTTGTTGATCATGCCGCGCACCGCGGGCGTGTCCTGCAGCTCGCTGATGCTGTTGAGCTTGCGCAGGCCCAGGCCACGCACGGTGGCACGGTGCGACTGATGCGTGCCGATCGGGCTGCGGACCAGCTGTACCTTGACGGTTTTCGGTTGGGTTGTCATTGATTGACTCCGGGTGTCAGGCGGTGAAGATCTCTTCGACCGACTTGCCGCGCTTGGCCGCCACTTCCGACGGGGTCGTGGCGCGCTTGAGCGCGTCGAAGGTGGCGCGGACCATGTTGTAGGGATTGCTCGACCCGTGGCTCTTGGCCACGATGTCGGTGATGCCCATCACTTCGAACACGGCGCGCATCGGGCCGCCGGCGATGATGCCGGTTCCCTTGGGGGCCGGGCCCATCATGACCCTGGCCGCGCCATGCTGGCCGAACACGTTGTGGTGGATCGATCCGTTCTTGAGCGACACCTTGGTCATGTTGCGGCGGGCTTCTTCCATCGCCTTCTGCACCGCAGCGGGCACTTCCTTGGATTTGCCCTTGCCCATGCCCACGCGGCCGTCGCCATCGCCGACCACGGTCAGCGCGGCGAAACCGAGGATCCGGCCGCCCTTCACAACCTTGGTCACACGGTTGACCGCGATCATCTTCTCGCGCAGGCCGTCTTCCGG
>DATNCB010000577.1:0-9338 GCA_035571715.1 Ramlibacter sp. | reverse complement strand
GCCCAACCTGATCTTCTGCGACATCCTCATGCCGCGTCTCGATGGCTACCAGACGTGCGCGATCATCAAGCGCAACGCCAAGTTCGCTTCGGTGCCCGTGGTGATGTTGTCATCCAAGGACGGTGTATTCGACAAGGCGCGTGGGCGCATGGTCGGCTCGCAGGAGTACCTGACCAAACCATTTACCAAGGACCAGTTGCTGCAGACCGTGCGGCAGTTCGGCGCCGCCAAAGAAGGAGCGATGTAATGGCGATACAAAAGATTCTCGTTGTGGACGATTCGAAGACCGAACTCATGTTCATGACGGACCTGTTGCAGAAGAAGGGTTTCTCGGTCAAGACAGCGGAGAACGCAGAAGATGCCTTCCGGCGCCTTGCGGAGGAAAAGCCTGACCTGATCCTGATGGATGTTGTGATGCCGGGGCAAAACGGCTTCCAGCTGACGCGGGCTATCACACGCGATCCGCTGTATGCCGACGTGCCGATCATCATGTGCACCAGCAAGAACCAGGAAACCGACCGGGTCTGGGGCATGCGTCAGGGCGCGCGCGATTACATCACCAAGCCGATTGATTCGGACGAACTCGTGGCCAAGATCAAGGCCCTGGGCTAGGGCCAGCACCAAGTAAGCTTTTTAGGCAATGGCCAACCGCGAAGCCCTCCGAGAACTCCAGAACCGGCTGGCTAGCCGTCTGCAGGCGGCGCGTACCGAAGGTATGCAAGCCTCATGGCTGGCGGTCGAATCTGCCGGTGCCAAGTACCTGTTTCCGCTGACGCAGTCCGGCGAGATTTTCCCTTACGCCAATGCCCAGCCGGTCCCCTATACCCAGCCGTGGTTTCTGGGCGTGGCCAACCTGCGCGGCGGCTTGTATGGCGTGGTCGACCTAGCCGGCTTTGTCGCGGGGCAAGCGCCCGCCATGCGCTCCGATGCGACGCGCGCGGAGTCGCGCCTCATCGCGCTGAATTCGATGCTCGACGTCAATTGCGCGCTGCTGATCGACCGTCTGGCCGGATTGCGCAACCTGGACGCGTTTTCATCCTCCGCTGAAGCTCCAGACGGTTCGCCCGCCTATTTCGGCAGCGGCTACATCGACGCGAACGGCGCGTACTGGCAGGAGATCAACCTGCAGGCGCTGTCGCAACAACCCCAATTCCTGAGCATCAGCGCTTAGAGGTTCCATAGTTTCCCGGAAGGCCTGCACCATGTCCGTCGTCGCACAAATCAAAAACCTGTTCGCGAAGAACCCTGTCGAGTCCACTCTGGAGACCAGCGGCGAGCTGAGCCTGGGCATGCCCGACGCGTCGCTCGATGCGATGATGGCGACCGGCGGGATGCAAGCGGGCGGCGACCGCGCTGTGGCGATGACGGCGCCAGCCGATCCCGACAGCGTGGCGCAGGACGATTCGGTCGCAGCAGCTGATGCCGGCGACGCAGCCGAGCTGATTTCGGTGCCGGTGCTGGGGCGCCGAACCGTCGGCACGCACCAGCGGGTGCTGTTCAGCTTGCTCGCCCTCGCGCTGTTGGTGCTGGCTACGGTGGCCGTCTTGGCGCTGCGTCAGGCCGACACCGTTGCCCAGCAGGTGGCGGGCACCGGCCAGTCGCTGATGCAGTCGCAGCGCCTCGCCAAATCGGTGTCGCAGGCACTGGTGGGGAGCCCGCAGGCGTTCCCTGACGTGAAGGAAAGCGCCGACGCGCTGGCCAAGACGGTGCGCGGCCTGCAGGCCGGGGATGACAGTTTGCGCCTGCGGCCGGTTGTGGACGGTCTGCAGCCGGACGTGACGAAGATCTTTCCCCTGATGGAGCGTGCCGAAAAGAATGCCGGCACCGTGATGGGGCAGCAGAAGATCCTGACCGAGGTGGGCAATGCGCTGCGCACCATCAACCGGCAGTCGTCGGACCTGCTGGAAATCGCCGAAACCGTGTCGTCGCTGAAGCTGCAGCAAAATGCGCCGCCGGCCGATATCTCGGCTGCCGGCCAGCTCGTGATGTTGACGCAGCGTATCGGCAAGTCCGCCAATGAATTCCTGACCATGGAGGGCGTGAGTCCCGAGGCGGTGTTCCTGCTGGGCAAGGACTTGAATTCGTTCAAGGAAATCGCGCAGGGCCTGCTCGATGGCAGCCCCGAGTTGCGCCTGGCAGGATCCAAGGACCCGCAAACGCGCGAGCGCCTGGATGCGCTGATGAAACTGTACGAACAGACCCGCACGCAGGCCGGCGCCATCCTGGGCAACCTGCAGGGCCTCGTGTCCGCCCGCGAAGCGCAGGCCGTGATCATTGCCGACAGCGAGCCGCTGCGGCGCTCGCTGGAAGAGCTGCAGGCCAAGCTGTCCGAGCAGACCGGCCTCGGGTTCGGTGCGCTGCTCGCGCTGGCGATTGCGGCGGGTTTCGCCATCTTGTGCTCCGTCGGCCTGGCCTATGTGCAGCTGCAGGACAGCCGCAAACGCCAGTCGGTGGCGGAAAACCAGCGCCTCGAAGCCGAACACCAGGAGCAGGAAGCCAAGCGCGTGAACGACGCCAACCAGGCGGCCATTTTGCGATTGATGAACGAGTTGCAGACGGTGGCCGAAGGCGACCTGACACAGGAAGCGACGGTGACCGAGGACATCACGGGCGCCATCGCCGATTCGGTGAATTACACGGTGGAAGAACTGCGGCAGCTGGTGGGTAACGTGCAGAACACGGCCACCAAGGTGGCCCAGACGACGGCGCAGGTGGAGAGTACATCGACGGAACTGCTGGCAGCCTCCACCGAGCAGCTGCGCGAAATTCGCGAAACCGGCCAGTCGGTGCTCGACATGGCAGGCCGAATCAACCAGGTCTCCGGCCAGGCGCAGGAATCCGCCCAGGTGGCGCGCCAATCGCTGGTGGCCGCCGAATCGGGGCTGCAGGCGGTGCAGAACGCCATCGGCGGCATGAACTCGATCCGCGACCAGATCCAGGAAACCTCCAAGCGGATCAAGCGGCTGGGCGAATCGTCCCAGGAGATCGGTGAAATCACCGAACTGATTTCAGACATTACCGAACAGACCAACGTGCTGGCGCTGAACGCAGCCATTCAGGCGGCGTCGGCCGGTGAGGCGGGGCGAGGCTTCTCGGTGGTGGCAGAAGAAGTGCAGCGCCTGGCTGAACGCTCCGCGGACGCCACGCGGCAGATTTCGGCGCTGGTGAAGGCGATTCAGACCGACACCCAGGATGCAGTGGCGGCCATGGAGCGCTCCACCCACGGTGTGGTGGAAGGAGCGAAGCTGTCCGACAACGCCGGTACCGCGCTGACCGAGATCGACCAGGTGTCGCGCCGCCTGGCTGAACTGATCGAGCAGATCTCAGCCTCCGCATCCAGGGAAGCCGAATCGGCCAACGTGGTGGCCGGAAACATCCAGCACATTTTCGCGGTGACGGAGCAGACCGGTGAAGGCACGCGCTCCACGGCGCAGCAGGTGCGCGAGCTCTCGCGCATGGCCGAGGAACTGCGCCAGTCGGTGTCGCGATTCAAGATCGCGTAACGTGAAAGCCCAGCCCCGAAGCGCCTTCGGCGCCTTCCCCCTCCGCACTGCACGCGCACACGGGTGAGTAATGCAAGCAGCTACCGATCTTGACCTGGCCACCAATGACCTGGGCCCGCTGGCCTGGGTGCTGGACGAACTGCGCAAGTCGCTTGATTCGGCCTCGGCCGCGCTGCGGCGTTTCGTGCGCGATACCGCGCTGGCGCGCGGCTCCGACATGGCGTCGGTCGACGGCGGCCACCTGCGCATTGCGCGCCAGCAGCTGCACCAGGCCGTCGGTGCGCTCGAGATGGTCGGGCTGGGCGCGCCCGCACACATGCTGCGCTGCATGGAAGCGGCGGTGCAGAAGTTCGTCGAGCGGCCCGAACTATGCAATGAGCCGGCGGCGGCGAAGGTGGAGCGGGCCGGCTTCGCGCTGACCGAATACCTCGAAGGCGTATTGCAAGGCAAGTCCGCTTCGGCTGTCGCGCTGTTCCCTCAATATCGCGACGTGCAGGAGCTGGCCGGAACCGACCGCATACACCCGGCTGACCTGTGGAACATGGAATGGCGCTGGAACGATCCGGCCTCTCCGGCCGTCAGCGAGGCGCTGGTGTACGGCCCGGCGGTGCGGTCGCGCATCGACCAGTCGGTGCTGCGCGTGGTGAAATCGGGCGAACCGAAGGCAGCGGGCGAGCTGACCAGGATCAGCCTTGCGCTGTCGGCCACCCAGACTGCGCTGCAGCCCAGGACTTTCTGGAAGATCTGCGCCGGTTACTTCGAAGCCCTGAGCCTTGGCTTGTTGCCGCTCGATCTCTATTTGAAACGCGCGACGACGCGCGTGCTGCTCCAATACGCGTCGCTCGCCAAGGGCGAAGTTGGCGTATCTGACCGGCTGGCCCAGGACCTGGTGTTCTTCTGTTCGCAGGCCGGTTCGGGGCGCGGCTCGCAGGCGCCGGCGCTGGAAGCAGTGCGGCAGGCGTGGGGGCTGGCCCGCTTCACCCCGGTCGATTACCAGACCGCCCAGTACGGGCGCTTCGATCCGGTGCTGCTGGCGCAGGCGCGCAAGCGCATTGGCGTGGCCAAGGAAACCTGGTCGCGCCTGTCCGGTGGCGACGCCGGCAAGCTCAAGGGGCTGGCCGAGCAGTTCCACATGGTTGGAGACTCCCTCACCAAGCTGCACCCGCCCAGCGCACCGCTGGCGCAGTCGTTGTCGAACGTGATGGAGGCCATCGTGCGCACGGGCCGTCCGCCGGGGGCGGAACTGGCCATGGAAGTGGCAACGGCCGTGCTCTACCTGGAGGCGGCTTTCGAGGATCTCGATCCCGCGGACGCGCAACTGGCCATGCGCACGGCGCGCCTCGCCGAGCGGCTCGAAACCGCCCGCCGCGGGGGACAGCCCGAGGCGCTCGAGTCCTGGATGGAGGAGCTGTACCGCCGGGTCAGCGATCGCCAGACCATGGGCAGCGTCGTGAGCGAACTGCGCGGCACTTTGGGCGAACTCGAAAAGCTGCTCGATCAGTTTTTCCGCAATCCACAGGACAAGGCGCCGCTGCGCGATGCGCCGGGCCACATGTCCCAGATGCGCGGCGTGTTGTCCGTGCTGGGCCTGGACCAGGCTGCGCAGGCCATCCTGCGCATGCGCGAAAGCGTGGAAGAAATCATCGTCACCGAGATCGACGAAGAACGCGCCCGCGCCACCGGTACTTTCGACAAGCTTGGCAACAACCTGGGCGCGCTCGGTTTCCTCATCGACATGCTCAACTACCAGCCGGCGCTGGCGAAAAAACTGTTCGTTTATGACGACAGCACCGGCGAGCTGCGGCCCCTGATGGGACGCGTCAGCCACGCGGCCGGCCATGAACTGTCACGGGAAGTGCAGGCAGTGGTCAGCCAGGCGGAGCCGGGCACATCGCGGGAGAACCTGACCGCCAGTCTGGACGCGCTGGCAACCCGAGCCGTGCTGGCCGACCAGACCGCGATCGCCGAAACGGCACGCGAGGCGGCCGCTGCGGTGTCGGCCCAGGACTCCGGTGCGGCTGCCGCGGCGTTGAGCAATCTGGCCGCCGCCGTTCAACCGGCGCCTGCGACGACGGCGCCGCCGCCCGCGGCAGGCCAGCCGGACATCGAGGAGGAAGACTTGCGCGACATCTTCCTGGAGGAAGCGCGCGAAGTGGTGCAAAACGGACTGGCGGCCATCAATTCACTGGCGGCCAATCCGGCAGACATGGCTGAACTCACTATCCTGCGGCGCGCATTCCACACGCTCAAGGGCAGTTCGCGGATGGTCGGGCTGACCGAGTTTGGTGAAGCCGCATGGTCGCTCGAGCAGGTGCTCAACACCTGGCTGGCGGACCAGAAGCCGGCCAATGAGGATCTGTGCAGCCTGGCCGCCGAGGCGATGCGAGGATTCGACCTCTGGGTCGCCGACATTGCCGCGGGCAGCGACAGCGCCTGGAAGGCCGGCATGTTCCGCGGCCCGGCCGATATCTTCCGCCTCGAACACCGGCGGGTGCCGCTGGCCTTGGTCGAGCCAAGCGCAGCGCCAGCCGAAGAAGCCCTGGAGACAATGCCTGCCGAAGCTGGCTCGCAGGAAGATGTTCAACTGCAACCGGTCGCGGCCGATCTGCCGGCCGAATTCGATTTCGCGATTCCGTCGGAGGCTTCCGCGGCCGAAGTGCCCGGCGCCATCGACCTTACGCTCGAAATCGACGGGATCGAGTTAAGCGAAGTCCCGGCAGCGGCGGACACCGCTCCGGCGGAGCTGGCAACCAGTGAGGAGCTCCCCTTGCCGGCGGCCGCGGACTCCGGACTGGAAGTTACGTTTTCCGAGGGCGACGACCTCATCTTCGACCTCGGCGATTTTGCGCAGGCTGCGCCGCCGGAGACGTCGGCCGCCGCCGACCAGCCGCCAACCGAGGCTGCCGGGTTGGTGCCTGAGGAGCCGCTGGAGTCCCTGGCGCCGGTCGAGCCGGTCGAGCCGGTCGAGCCACTGGAATCGTCGGAACCGGTCGACGAGCAGATCAAGGTGATCGGGTCGCTGCGCATCGGCATCCCGCTCTACAACGTCTACCTGAACGAAGCCGACGAATGGTCGCGCCGTTTGGCCACCGAGGTGGCCGAGTGGGCGCTCGAGCTGGGCCAGCGCTTGCCCGACTCCACGGTCGGGCTGGCGCATGCGCTGGCGGGTAGTTCCGCCACGGTCGGTTTTCATACGCTGTCCGACATTGCGCGCGCGCTGGAAAGCGCCATGCAGCAAACCCAGTCGCTGGCGTATGGCACGCCGCAGCATGGCACCGCATTCACGGCCGCCGCCGAGGAGATCCGGCGCCTGCTGCATCAGTTCGCCGCCGGGTTCCTGAAGCAGCCCGACCCCTCGGTGATCGACAACCTGCTGGCCTTGAAGCAGATCGAAATTCCCCAGCGCGCCGACTTGCCCGAGAACGACCCGTACAGCGATTTCGCCGACCTCGAGCTGGAACTGCCCGTCGAAGCGCCGTCAGTGGTGGAACCGGCTGTGGAACCTGTGGCGGATGTGCAGCCAGACGCGCTGCCGGCGCAATCGCATGAAGCTTCGGCCATTCCGCCTGTGGCCAGCATCCCGGCCGCGGCCATTGCGGTGACCGAAACGGACGACGTGGACATCGACCTCGTCGACGCGGTCGATCCGGACCTGTTCACGATCTTCGAGGAAGAGGCGTCGGAACTCATGCCGCAACTCGGGGGTGCGCTGCGGCAGTGGACCGCGCGGCCGGACAACGGCAGTGCCCGCGAGGAAGTGCTGCGCGTCTTGCATACGCTCAAGGGCAGCGCCCGGCTGGCCGGCGCCTTGCGGCTGGGGGAGCTGGCCCACCGCATGGAGTCGGAAATCGAGTACCTGGGCTCGGAAGCACCTGCCGTCGCCCAAGTCGAGGCATTGCTCCAGCGCTTTGACGGCATGCAGGCCAATTGGGATGCCGTTCAGGCCGGCGTGGCAAACATGGTCGCGGCTGAAAGCGCCGCCGCACTCGCGCCAGCTGATGGCGCCGGTGAATCGACGCCAGCGGAACGTCCTGACACGGTTTCGCCGAGAGCGCCTGGAGCCGAACCGGTGGCGCAGCGCGCGCTGCTTGCCAGACCGGCGATCACCAACCTCGCGCCCCAGCGCGCGGCCGCGAACCAGGCGGTGCGCGTGCGCTCGCAGCTGCTGGACCGGCTGGTCAACCAGGCCGGCGAGGTGATGATCACGCGCTCGCGGCTCGAGGCCGAACTCGGCCAGTTGCGCAGCTCGCTCGTGGACCTCACAGGCAACCTCGATCGCCTGCGCGCCCAATTGCGCGACATCGAACTGCAGGCGGAATCTCAGATGCAGTCCAGGCTGGCCCAGGCCAAGGATTCGGCGGCCGGTTTCGATCCGCTGGAGTTCGACCGGTTCACCCGGGTCCAGGAACTCACCCGGATGATGGCCGAGTCGGTGAACGACGTCGCCACGGTGCAGCGCAACCTGCAACGCACGGTGGAATCGACGGAAGACAGCCTCATCGCGCAGGCGCGCCAGACCCGCGAGCTGCAGCGCGACCTGCTGCGCACGCGGATGGTGGAATTCGAGGGAATTTCCGATCGCCTGTATCGCGTGATCCGGCTCGCTTCCAAGGAGTCTGACAAGCAGGTGAAGCTGGACATCACCGGCGGTTCGATCGAAATGGACCGAGGTGTGCTCGATCGCATGACGCCCGCATTCGAACACCTGCTGCGCAACTGCGTGGCCCACGGCATCGAGGACCCGGCGGCGCGAGCCGCGGCGGGCAAGGACCCGACCGGCACCATCCTGATCGGACTGCATCACGAAGGCAATGACGTCTCGGTGGAATTCGAGGACGACGGCGCCGGCCTGGACCTGCGGCGGATCGGCGAAAAAGCCGTGCAGCAGGGGCTCGTTCCCGCGGGCCAGGAGCTGAGCGTGCAGGAAGCGGCCAACCTGATCTTCCTGCCGGGATTCTCCACCGCCACGGAGGTGACCGAGCTCGCCGGCCGCGGCATCGGCATGGATGTGGTCCGCGCCGAAGTGAACGCGCTGGGCGGGCGCATCGAAACCACCACCACGGCCGGCAAGGGAACGAAATTCAAGCTGGTGCTGCCGCTGACGACCGCGGTGACGCAGGTCGTCATGGTCCGCAGTGGCAGCCTCTCGATCGGCGTGCCGGCCAACGTGGTGGAGCTCGTGCGCCGGGCCACCGCCAAGGAAGTGCAGCAGGCCTATAACAGCGGGTTCTATGAATTCGGCGGCGAGCAACTGCCGTTCTACTGGTCGGGCGCCTTGTTGCAGGCGTCGCAGCGCAGTACCGAGCCGCAGGCCAAGACGCTGCCCGTGGTGATTTTCCGAAGCGCGGCCCAGCGCATTGCCGTGCACGTGGACGAAGTCCTGGGCAACCAGGAAGTGGTGGTGAAGAACCTCGGGCCGCAGCTCGCGCGCCTGCCCGGCTTGGCCGGCATGACGGTGCTGGCTTCCGGTGCCGTGGTCCTGATTTACAACCCGGTGGCCCTCACCGCGGTCTACGGCGAGCAGGCTCGCCGGCTCAGCGCCGACCAGGCCCAGCCCGAAGTACTGGAGCACGCCGATGGCGGCGCGCCGGGCGCGCCGGCAGCAGCGCAGATTCCGCTGATCCTGGTGGTGGACGACTCGATCACGGTGCGGCGCGTCACCCAACGCTTGCTGCAGCGTGAAGGCTACCGCGTCGCGCTGGCGGCCGACGGGTTGCAGGCGCTCGAACGGCTGGCCGAAGAGAAGCCCGCCGTGGTGCTGTCGGACATCGAGATGCCGCGCATGGACGGCTTCGACCTGGCCCGAAATATCCGCGGCGACGCGCGGATGGCCAA
>DATNCB010000576.1:0-4319 GCA_035571715.1 Ramlibacter sp. | reverse complement strand
CGAACTGGTAGGCATGGGCCTGGAACCAGCCGTGCGCGGTTTCCTCGAACGCGAAGGTGAACGCATCGAAGCGCTTGTGCGTGCCCAGCCAGACAAAGCGGCACTTGCGCAGGTCGATGTCGGGCGCGTAGGTCGCCGCGTACTTGCCGCGGATACGGCTGTTCAGGCCGTCGCTGGCAATGATGAGGTCGGCATCGGGGAACTGGGTGTCATCCTGCACGTCGGTTTCGAACACCAGCTTCACGCCGAGTTGTTCGCAGCGCTGCTGCAGGATATTGAGCAATCGCTTGCGGCCGATGCCGCAAAAGCCATGGCCGCTGGAGCGGACCCGGTGGCCGCGGATGTTGACTTCGATGTCGTCCCAGTGATTGAAAGCGCCCAGGATCTCGGCGGCGGTGGGCGGATCGGCCGCCTGCAGGTTGCCCAGCGTCTGGTCGGAGAACACCACGCCCCAGCCGAAGGTGTCGTATGGCTTGTTGCGCTCGATCACGGTGATCTCGTGCGCGGGGTTCTGCTTTTTCATCAGAAGCGCGAAATACAGGCCCGAGGGGCCGCCGCCGATACAGACGATATTCATGATTACTCCAAACCTATATTATTTAAGTTTAAAGCATTTTTGGGCGCAGCGTGCGCCAGCGCCATGACATCGCGCGGATGCAAGTCCTTCAGGCTGTGGTCGCTCCAGACCTGCCGCCAACGACGCGCGCCGGGCAGCCCGTTGCGCAACCCGAGCATGTGCCGCGCGATCGCGCTCCAAGGCGTCCCGTGCGCCGCCGCTTCCCTCACCATGTACGCGGCCATCTGCTCTTCCACCGATTCGCGGGTCCGGCCGCCCGCTTGCCGCTCATCGAAGAACTGCGCATCCCACTGGGCAATCCACCAGGGGTTGTGATACGCCTCGCGGCCGATCATGACGCCATCCACGCGTTCGAGCTGCTCAGTCACTTGCGCGCCGGTTGTGATGCCGCCATTGACGGCAATCGTCAGTTGCGGAAAGTCGTGCTTGAGCCGATGCACGATCTCGTGGCGCAGCGGGGGAACCTCACGGTTTTCCTTCGGCGACAAACCCTTGAGCCAGGCATTGCGCGCGTGAATCAGGAACACCTGGCAGCCCGCCTGGCTGACGGCGCCAACGAAGTCGCGCACGAACTCATAGCTTTCGCTCCTGTCGATCCCGATGCGGTGTTTCACCGTGACCGGAATTCGTGTGGCATCGACCATCGCCTTGACGCACCCGGCCACCAGCTCCGGCTCGGCCATCAGGCAGGCGCCGAACGAGCCGCGCTGCACCCGCTCGCTGGGACAGCCGCAGTTGAGATTGATTTCGTCGTAGCCCCATCGCTCGCCGAGCTTGGCGCAATGCGCCAGTTCGGCCGCGTCGCTGCCGCCAAGTTGCAGCGCGACCGGATGCTCTTCGGTGTTGAAATCGAGATGCCGCGGAACGTCGCCATGAACCAGCGCACCGGTGGTCATCATCTCCGTATACAACAGCGAATGCCGGCTGAGCAGCCGATGGAAGTATCGGCAGTGCCGATCCGTCCAGTCCATCATCGGCGCTACGCTCATGCGCCATCGGTTCACTGGTCGATCCATAGATGCTTGTGTAACCTTGTCTCGTGCTTTGCTGCTGCGGCCCGCCCGTGTCCCTTGCGGCGATAGTAGCGTGTGGACGGCACCCCGCCGATTTGTAAGCGCGCTCACGTTCAGTTTCGCCTTCGAACGTCGGATATAGATGAGCTTGAGTAAGATCGCCGCATGGCTACCTCAATCTCATTCATTGACGGTGACGAATTGGAGCTCGACGGCCCGGGACAGCGCAGCGGCGAAGGTGCGGACAGCGTCGTCCCGTACCTGCTCGAGTCGCTGGCAACCCGGCCGGCACCGCTTGTTCCGGCCGATCACCAGACGGAACACAAGCCCGTCAGGTCGCTGGCGGTCCGTGTGCGCGGCGCATTCCGCAGCATGAGGAAAAAGAGGAACTGATCGACGGGGGGCGCTGCAATCGCCACTGCTGCAACGGCCAGCGGCGGATCGGGCCCTGCGGCGTCGCCAATATGACGTACTCGATATCCTGCGGGCGATCGGGCAACTTCACCTCCACCTTGAACCGGTAGGGGCCGTCCCTCACCATCCCAAATACCTGCCCATGGGACGCCCGTCCTTCCGGGCTCACTCAGCTGCGCGCGGATCACCGCATTGTCGATGCGCTGGCCGGTCTTGGCATTGAAAAGATCATCTCATCAGGCATCTCACCAGGCGCGGTCGCGCTGGAAGGACCGAAGAGCTTGTCGGACAAAGGAGCATTCGAGTGTCAGCACCAGCCCCATCGGCTCAGCTTGGCTCACTGAGCAAGTAGACTTTTCGATCCGAAACCGATAGGGGACAGATGGTGCGTAAATCCTATCAACGCCGCGCTGTACTGAAGTCGCTGTTCGCCGCCGCGGTTCTCCCGATCACCCTGAGCGGATGCGGCGGCGGTGGTGGCGACACGGTCGCCCAAGCCCCCGCTCCCGGTCCGAGTCCCGCTCCAACTCCAGCGCCGGCACCAGCACCAGCACCGAGTCCGGCTCCAACGCCGGCACCGACCCCGGCGCCGACGCCGGCTCCTGCTCCTGCTCCTGCTCCTGCGGTCAGCCGATTCTTTGCGTCCTGGACTGCCTCGCCCGTCGATGCCGCTGCAACCCTGCCCGGCCTGATACCGGCGGCGCCACGCGTTTTCAACAACCAGACTGTGCGTCAGGTATTGCGCCTGTCGCTCGCTGGGGACACGCTTCGTATCAAGGTGTCCAATCTCTTCGGCACTGCCCCAATCACGTTCTCGGGCGTGCGGGTCGCCAGGAGCACCACGCAGTCGAGCATCGATCCCAGCACCGATCGCGCAGTGACTTTCAGCGGCCAGGGTTCGGTGACGCTGGCGGCGGGAGCGGAGCTTTTCAGTGATCCCGTGGCTCTGCCGGTATCGACGTTCGACAACCTCGCGGTCAGCATGTTTTTCGCCTCGCTCACGTCGATGCCCACGGTGCACCCAGTGGCGCGGCAAACCGGCTTCAGCGGCTTCGGCAACCAACTGTCCGCCGCATCGATCCTGGGCACCGCCGATCCTGATGCGCCCTACTTAGGCCTGACCGCCGTGGAAACTTCGAGCGCGGAAAGTACCAAGGTCGTGGTGGCCTTTGGCGACTCGATCACCGATGGCTCAGCTTCCAGTCTGGATGCGGCCAAGCGCTATCCCAACCAGTTGGACAACCGCCTCAAGGCCGCCGGTTTCGGGCGCACCGGCGTGGTCAATGCTGGCATTGGTGGCAACCGCTGGATCCACGACGTGGCCGGACCGAGCGGCAGCAGCCGCTTCGAGCGCGACGTGCTGGGCGTGTCGGGCGTCACGCACACCATCATTCTGCTGGGCATCAACGACATCGGCTTCTCGGTCGAAACGCCATCGGCCGGGCAGGAAGTGTCGGCGCAGCAAATCATCGCCGCGATCACCACCGCTGCTGCCAGCGCCAAGGCAAGAGGCATCAAAGTGTTTCTCGCCACCTTGACGCCGTACACGGGCGCGGGCTATTTCTCGGCCGCGGGCGAAGTGAAGCGCCAAGCCGTCAATGCGGCGATCAGAAGCAGCGGCGCGACTGTGGACGGTGTCATCGATTTCGACGTCGTCATGGGCAGTCCTATTGATGCGGCCGTGATGAATCCGGCGTTCGACAGCGGCGACCACCTGCATCCGAATGATGCCGGTTACGCCGCCATGGCCGCTGCAATCGATCTGGCCAAATTGCAGTGATGAGTTGAAAGTCGCCGTGAGCGAACGCGCCGGGCCCTGGCCCAGTGGCGCTGGTACAGCCGGTTACATCCTTGCGGCTGACTTTGCGCGCTAATGTGAGCCTCAGGATCACTGGAAGGAGCCGACATGAAGCACTTTGCGCTTGAACCCAGCATGCTGACCTTGCGTGGTGTGTTCTACCCGACCGGATACATGTTCGTCATGTTTCCCAGCGAGAAGGACGCGCGCGATGCCGAGCATGCGCTGGAGGAAAGCGGCTTCACGGGCGAGGCGATTTCGTTGCTGACTCCCGAAGAGATCCAGGAGAGCATCGCCCGCACGATTGGAAATGCCGACCTACCTCTGCCGTCGGCGGGGACCGAAGCCGTCACCGCGCGGCATTTCACCGAGCTGGCCAGCCAGGGGCATCACGCCCTGATGATCCATGCGCCTTCAGCCGGCCAGACCGAGCGCGTGATGAAAGTGCTCAAGAATTTCAATATCTCGTATGGACAGAAATACCGGTATCTGGTGATTGAGGATTTGGTGGAGTAGC
>DATNCB010000575.1:0-1168 GCA_035571715.1 Ramlibacter sp. | reverse complement strand
CTGCCTGCTTCACTTCCTGACGAGCGGACGCCCCGCATGCACGCTCAATCGGGGGTAGGCCGGCTCAACGCCGGTCATGTCACTTCACCCACCGCTTTTTTTCTTTCAGGAGATCCCGTTATGGCATCCAACAATCAAGGCAATCCGAGCAACACGGGCGGCAAGCAAGGCAGCTCGAACCGCGGCTTCGCTTCGATGGATCCGCAGCGCCAGCGCGAAATTGCCAGTGAAGGAGGCCGTGCTGCCCATGAAAAGGGAACGGCTCACGAGTTCACGTCGGAAGAAGCGCGCGAAGCCGGTCGCAAAGGCGGCCAGGCCCGCAGCGAGAGCAACCGGGCAGGCGGTTCGCGCGGCGGCAGCAGCGGCACCGCCCGCTAACAGCGCACCCTTCGACGCCCGCGGCGCGCGAAGCGCCTATTTTTCCAGCGCCCGGCGCATCCGGCGCGCTTTACCACTCACCGACTAGCCGCACGCGCTGATCGAGATCGGCGGGAAGTTCTTCCTGGCGGACAGGCGCAGGCTCCGCACGGGGCAGTGCTGGTGCGGGCAGCAAACGGCGAAGAAATTCGGCAGCCGCGGTATTGCGTTGCGGCTGTTTGGCTTGCTTGACGGCTGGTAAACGCATGGCGGCTCCTTTCCTGGTTCCCAGTGTAGGAGCTGCTGTGTTTCAGCTATGTGACGTTGCTCACATTCGCGAACAGAATTTGTTGCTCAGTCGGTTTGATGCAACAGGCCGGAAGCCGCGCCGGCCTTCTTTGCGAGGCTTCAGCCTGGCCGGCGCCGCGGCTTGCCCTTTCCCGAGCCGCCGCCTGCAGGGCCGCTGGCCTGCGACTGGCCGGAGCGATCCGGCTGCGCGGGCGAGGAGATATCGCCCAGGGACATCGCCACCTCTCGCTTGTCGTCCGGGTCCTTGTCCGCGATGTCTCCCAGCGTGACGATGCCCACCAGCCGCTGCTGGCTGTCCACCACCGGCAGCCGGCGGATCTGGGTGTCGGCCATTTCGCCCAGGACCTCGTCCACGTCCTGCTCTTCCGTCGCGCAGCGCACGTTGGTGCTCATCACGTCGGCCAGTTTGGTGGTTTTGGCGTCGCACTCCTGCGCCACGCCGCGAATCACGATGTCGCGGTCGGTCACCATCCCCACCAGCTTGTCGCCCTCACAGACAGGG
>DATNCB010000574.1:0-3310 GCA_035571715.1 Ramlibacter sp. | reverse complement strand
GTCCAGAAGTTGGCGTGCGACAGCATCACGCCTTTGGCGCGTCCGGTGGTGCCCCCGGTGTACAGAATCGCCGCCAGCGCATCGCCGCCGGTTCGGGTGTCGGCCATGGGTGGGAACGAGTCGGCGTGCTTTACGAATTCGTCCAGCGGCAATCGAGGGACGGCCGTGTCCACGGCGGCATGCGCCAGAGACGGATCAACCAGGAACAGGGACGCCCCACTGTCTTCGAGCGCGTGCGCCAGCTCGGGCGCGCTCCAGCGCGTGTTGAGCGGGCAGGCCACCGCGCCCAGCCACCAGCAGGCCATGATCGCCTGCACCAGGCGGTCGCTGTTGGGCGCGAGCAGCGCGATGCGGTCGCCTTGGCCCAAACCGCGGTCAGCCAGCGAGGCCGCTTGCCGTGCGATGCCGGCGATGAGTTGGGCGAAGCTGTGGCTGCGCTCGCCCTGCTCGTCCACGTGAACGAGCGCCGTCTTGCCAGGGTGGCGTTGCAGCGAGCGTTGCAAACCTTGGGTGAGATACATGCGCCCGAGGTTAGAGGGCGCGCGCATCGGCACCAATGGCGGGAAAGGCCAAAGCGATTGGCAGAAGTGTCATCCCGGGTCAAGCCCGGCATGACACAGCGGTAGCTTAGGACGCACCTTCAGCGTGCGAGCTGCGATACTCGCCGGGGGCCACACCGGTCCAGTTCTTGAAGGCGCGGTGGAAAGTGCTGGCTTCGGAAAATCCCACCTGATTGGCAATGTCGAGCAGCGGCAGCCGCGTGTTCGTGAGGAATTCGATCGCAGCATCGCGCCGCAGCTCGTCCTTGATCTGCTGGAAACCACGGCCTTCCTCGCGCAACCGGCGCCTGAGTGTCTGCGGCGTCACGGCCAGCGTGTCGCCCACGTCCTCCAGCGATGGCAGCTCCTCGCCGAGGCGCCGCCGCAGCAGCCGCCGGATGCGGTCCGTGAGGCTGCTGGTGTCGCGATACTTGATGATCAGGTTGGCGGGTGCGCCGGCCAGGAACTCGCGCATGCTCTGCTCGGTCTGCACGATGGGCAGGTCCAGCCAGTGCGCGTCGAAGGAAAGGCCCACGTGGGGCTGGCCGTAGTGGATCGGAGCCTGGTACACGCGCGAAGTGTCGGTGCCGACCTGGGCCGCGGTGTAGTCCACACCCAGCACCGGGACGCGGCGCGCGACCAGCCAGGAGGCGGTGCCGAAAGTGAACAGCATGAACGCCTTGACGCAGTAGTCCAGCCGCGCGTCGGTCTCGCGCCGCAACACGAAGTGGATCTGCGCGCGTTCACCATGCACGGAAAGCCGCGCCACGAAGTCGTCGATCAGCAGGTCGTAGAACGCGAAGCCGCCACGCAGCGCGTGGCCCAGCGTGCCGCAGCGCACCAGCTGCTTCATGCACTGGCCAAAGCTGCCGGGCCGCACCGGCCGGCTGGCCAGGCCCCACAGCTCGTCGCGCAGGGCCCGGCGCAACACCCGGATCAGCAGGGCATATTGCGGTTGCGAGACCCGGGCCAACGGCGACTCCAGCAGCGCCTGCGCGATCCCGGCGCGCTCGAGCAGACCGGCCTCGTCGATGCCGCGATGCCGCGCCCCCTGCAGGATCATCTGAACCTGCTGAATCGCGACGGTGTGGTGAGTGGCGGTCACTGGTGTGCTGTCCCGCCTGCCAGCTTAGCCGACGGCGCCGCCCGCCCGCAAGCCGGCCAGCTCCGGGTCACTGAAGCCGGCCTGCCGCAGCACCTCGTCGGTGTGCTCGCCGGCGCGTGGGGCCGGTCGCGGCGCCTCGGGCTGGAACCCGCTCATCTTGACGGGCGGGCCGAGTTGCGCAGGTGCATTCGGGACCGCGCGTGCCACCATGCCGCGTGCCTGGAACTGCGGATGACTCAGCGCCTCGTCCAGGCGCAAGACAGGGGTGACGCACGCCTCGCCATCCGCGAACAGGGCGCTCCAGTGCGCCAAGGGGCGCGACGCGAAGATCGCGGTGAGTTCCTGCCGCACCGATGCCTCGGTGTCGGCGTTGCCGGTGCGATGCCGTGCCGCGAGGTCGCCGCGCTCCAGGCGCCGACACAGCGCGTCCCAGAACTTGCGTTCCAGCGCGCCGACCGCGACATGACGGCCATCCGCTGTGCGGTAGGTGCCGTAGCAGGCCAGCGCTCCGGTCAGATTGCCCTGCCCCGTGGGAGGCACTTCGCCGTCCTGGTTCAGCGCCGCTAGCGGCAACACCGCGTGTGCCAGCACGCCGTCGGCCATGGCGACGTCGACATGGCGGCCGCGGCCCGTGCGCGTGGCGTCGAACAAGGCCGCGAGAATGCCCATCACCGCCATCATCGAGCCGCCCAGCAGGTCCGCCACCGGCAGATTGGACAGCGCCGGGCCTTCACTGCTGCCGATCTGATGGGTTACCCCGGCCAGGGCGCAGTAGTTGATGTCGTGGCCCGGCATGTCGCGCAGCGGCCCGGTCTGGCCGAATCCGCTGAGGCTGCAATAGACGAGGCGCGCGTTCACGGCGGCTGCCGCCGCGTAGCCCACGCCGAGGCGCTCCATCACGCCGGGCCGGAAGCCCTCGATCAGTACGTCGGCGTCGCGGCATAAGCGCAACAGGGTTGCCGCACCGGCCGGTTGCTTCAGGTCGATGCGTATGGCCCGCTTGTTGCGATTGAGCAGCGCGCGCACGGAGGCGTTGGCATAGTCGCCGGCGCCCATGTCTTCGACCTTGATCACGTCGGCGCCCAGGTCGGCCAGGTGCAGCGAGCCCATGGGACCGGGCAGGAGGCGGGTGAGATCCAGTACGCGCACCCCGGCCAGCGGTGCGCGCGATGAGGTGGATGAGGAGCTTGTCACCCGCCGACTTTAGGGCGGCGCCGGCTACCGGGGCAATGGCGGCAACGCCGCAACCTCTTGGCAAAAAACATCATTGGCCGGCCGGCGGGATTCAGGGCATCAGCATCCGGAAAAACTCCCGCATCTCATCCACGAACATTTCAGGCTGCTCGAATGCCGCGAAATGGCCGCCCTTGGACATTTCCTTCCAGTGCCGGATATTTCTGAAGCGGGGCTCCATCCAGCTGCGTACCGGAGTGACGATTTCCTTGGGGAATACCGCCACGCCGGTTGGCACGTCTACAGGAAGGCGTTCTCCGCGCTTGCCAAAGCTCTCCCAGTAAAGCCGCGCCGACGAAGCTGCGCAGGCCGTCACCCAATACAACATGACGTTATCGAGCAGTTCGTCGCGGCTGAAGATGTTCTCGGGGTGGCCGCCGCAGTCGGTCCAGGCCCAGAACTTTTCCAGGATCCAGGCCGCCTGACCGGCTGG
>DATNCB010000573.1:0-1861 GCA_035571715.1 Ramlibacter sp. | reverse complement strand
CTCATTCGCCGGGGCCTGGCGGCGCTCGAACGCGCGCAAGCGTTGGGAGGCGCGCTCGGGCCCTACGCGCTGCAGGCAGCCATTGCAGCCTGCCACGCCCGCGCGCGCGCACCCGCCGGAACCGACTGGCCCCGCATTGCGGCGATCTACGACGCGCTGGCGCAAGTCGCGCCGTCACCGGTGGTCGAGCTCAATCGCGCCGTCGCGGTCGGCATGGCGTTCGGCCCGGCCGTGGCACTGGAAATCGTCGACGCGCTGCGCCAGGAAAAGTCGTTGCAGAACTACCAGTGGCTGCCGAGCGTGCGGGGCGATCTGCTGGCGAGATTGGGCCGCAACGACGAGGCCCGCGCGGAGTTCGAGCGCGCCGCCGCGTTGGCCGTCAACGCGCGCGAGCGCGAGCTGTTGCTCGATCGCGTTACCGCTTTGACTCGAGCTCGCGAAGCTTGAAGCGCTGGATCTTTCCGGTGGCTGTCTTGGGCAGGTCGGGCAGGAACTCGATGAAACGCGGGTATTTGAACGGCGCCAGGCGTTCCTTGACGAAGGCCTTCAGCTCCGCCTCGCTGGCCTGCTGGCCGGACTTGAGCACCACGAAGGCTTTGGTCTTGGTCAAGCCATCGTCGTCCTCCTTGCCGATCACGGCCGCTTCGAGAACGGCCGGATGCTGGACCAGGGTTGCCTCGACCTCGAAGGGCGAAACGTAGATGCCGCTGACCTTCAGCATGTCGTCGCTGCGCCCGGCATAGGTGTACGTGCCGTCGGCGTTCCGTATGTACTTGTCGCCGCTCTTGGTCCAGCGGCCCTGAAAGGTCTCGCGGGTCTTGGCGCGGTTGCCCCAGTACATCATGGCGCTGGACGGACCCTGGATAAACAGGTCGCCCGGTTCGCCGTCGGGCACGCTGTGGCCGTCGTCGCCGCGCAATTCGATTTCGTAGCCCGGCACCGGCCAGCCGGTGGTGCCATAGCGAACCTGATCGGGTCGATTCGACAGGAAGATGTGCAGCATCTCGGTCGAGCCGATGCCGTCGACGATGTCGACGCCGAAATGCCGCTTGAAACGCTCGCCCAGATCGGCCGGCAAGGCCTCGCCGGCCGATGACACCAGCCGCAGCGCGACCTGGTCGCGCGCGGGCAGCTGGGCAGACGCGAGCATGCCCGCGAAACCCGTCGGGGCGCCGAAGAACACCGTCGGCTTCTGCTCGGTCCAGCGCTTGAACGTAGCCTCCGGCGTTGGCCGCTCAGCCATCAGGAGTGTGGTCGCGCCGACGCTCATGGGGAAGGTCAGCGCATTGCCCAGGCCGTACGCGAAAAACAGTTTCGCGGCCGAGAAGCAGGTGTCCTTCTCGGTGAGCGCCAGCACGCCCTTGCCGTACAGTTCCACCGTCCAGAAAGGGTTGGCGTGCGAATGCACGGTGCCCTTGGGCCGCCCTGTCGACCCCGAGGAATAGAGCCAGAAACCGGGATCGTCCGGGCCCGTGGCTGCGGGCTTGCCCGCCGGCGCGGCGCTCCGCAGAAAGTCTTCGAACTGCACCTCGCCGGGCTGCAGCGGCGCGACCGGGCAGGACACGATGACCTTGCTGACTTCATGTTCCGAGCGGGTCATCGCTGCCCTCAGCGCGGCCAGCAGCGCACCCGAAACGAGCGCCGCCTGGGCGCGTGAGTTCTCCAGCATGTAGGCATAGTCGTCGGCGGTGAGCAGCGTGTTCACTGCGACTGGCACGACGCCGGCATACATCGCCCCCAGGAAGCTCACCGGCCAGTCATTGCAGTCGTGCATCAGCAGCAGCACGCGTTCCTCGCGCTTGATACCCGCCTCGCGCAGGGCGGCAGCCATGCGGCGCACGCGCTGTTCAAGTTGGCCGAA
>DATNCB010000572.1:0-8456 GCA_035571715.1 Ramlibacter sp. | reverse complement strand
GGAGTTCGAGCAGGTCGTGCAGATGCTGGCCGACGGCTACAGCACCCGCCGCGGCCGGCGCGGCGCCTACCTGCACTACGACGCCGTCAACCGGGTACTCAGGGCGCGGCGCGGCGCGCGGCTCGCCGCCGTCACCAATGCCGGCGTGATCCCCGACCAGTTCGACTATGACGTGGTGCTGCTGCCGGAAGAGCACCGGGTGGGCACCCTCAACGAGGACTTCGCCTTCGAGAGCCTGCCCGGCGACATCTTCCAGCTCGGCAATACGTCTTACCGCATCGTCAAGGTGGAGACCGGCAAGGTCATGGTGGAAGACGCGAAGGGGCAGCCGCCCTCGATGCCGTTCTGGCTTGGCGAAAGCTTGGGCCGCACCGACGAGCTGTGCGAGGCGGTGTCGCGGCTCTGTGAGACCGCGGACACCCGCCTCGAGGACGGCGTACCGGCCTGCGAACGCTGGATGCGCGAGGACCTGCATCTGCCGGCTGCAGGCGCGCAACAGCTCGCGCTGTACCTGGCGGCGTCGAAGGCCGCACTCGGCGTGTTGCCCAGCCGGCGGCGCATCGTGTTCGAACGCTTCTTCGACGAGGTCGGCGACACGCACCTGGTGATCCATTCGCCGTACGGTTCGCGCATCAACAAGGCCTGGGGCCTGGCGTTGCGCAAACGGATGTGCCGCAAATTCAATTTCGAGCTGCAGGCGAGTGCGCTGGAGGACAGCATCGTGCTGTCGCTGGGGCCGACGCACAGCTTCGCGCTGGAGGAGGTGCAGCACTACCTGAAGTCGGCCAGCGCGCGCGACGTGCTGGTCCAGGCGCTGCTGGACGCACCGATGTTCGGCACCCGCTGGCGCTGGAATGCCACGGCATCGCTGGCGGTGCGTCGCATGAACGGCGGCCGCAAGGTGCCACCGCAGTTCCAGCGCTCCGATGCGCAGGACCTGCTGACGGTGGTATTTCCGGACCAGCTCGCCTGCGGCGAGAACGTCGTGGGCGAGCGCGAAATTCCCGACCATCCGCTGGTCGCGCAAACGCTGCACGACTGCCTGCACGAGACGATGGACGCCGACGGTTTCGAGCGGTTGCTGGCGCGCATCGAAGCCGGCGAGGTGCGCATCACCACCCGCGATCTCGCGTCGCCGTCGCCGCTGTCGCAAGCGATCCTCAATGCGCGCCCCTTTGCCTTTCTCGACGACGGCGCAGCCGAGGAGCGACGCACCAAGGCCGTGAGCACCAAGCCGCTGATGGACCTGCAGACGGCGCAGGACATCGGCAAGCTCGATCCGCAGGCGATCGCGCAGGTGCGCGAGGACGCCTGGCCCGAAATCGGCAACGCCGACGAGCTGCACGATGCGTTGGTGGTGCACGGCTTTCTGGCCACGGGCGAAGCGCCGTTGCCTGAATTCATCCATTCGCTCCAACAGCAGCGCCGCGTCACCTGCCTTGGCACGCCGGCCGGCGCCAAGCTCTACGTCGCGGCAGAGCGCCTGCACGAGTTCCAGGCGGTATTCCCGAGCGCAGCGCTGTCCCCGCCGATAGCGCCGGTTTCCATCGATCGTCCGACGGCGGGCGAAGCATTGCGCGAGATCCTGCGCGGGCGCCTGGACCTGCTCGGCCCGATCACTGCGCAGGCGCTGGGCGCGCCACTGGGACTGAGCGGCGACGCCGTGCATGTGGCCTTGTTGCAGCTCGAGGCCGAAGGCGCGGTGATGCGCGGCTCCTTCACCGCCGCCGGTGCCGCCGAGTGGTGCGACCGGCGCTTGCTGGCGCGTATCCACCGCAACACCCGCGACAAGCTGCGCGCCGAGATCCAGCCGGTGCCGCCGGCGCAGTTCATGCGCTTCCTGTTCCGCTGGCACCAGCTCGCCACGAGCGATGGCGACAACCGGCGTGAAGGCGAAGGCGGATTGGCTGACGTGCTGCGCCAGCTCGAAGGCCATGCGGCGCCGGCGTCGGCCTGGGAAGAAGATCTTCTGGCAGCGCGTGTCAACGACTACATGCCCCACATGCTGGACAAGCTTTGCGCGGTGGGGCGCATCGCCTGGTGGCGACCGGCGCAGGCAAGCGACCCGGCCGGCCGCAGAACCGGGCCCATCAGCGGCACGCCAGTGCTGCTGTGCGAACGCGACGCGCTGGCCCATTGGCAGCAAGCAGCCGGCGCGGCGGTAGTCGACGTCGCTGTGCTGTCCGGCACCTCGCGCGAGTTGCTCGACCTGCTGCACACGCACGGTGCCAGCTTCTTTGATGACCTGAAGCGCGACGCGCGGCTGCTGGGCACGCAAGTCGAGCAGGGGCTGGCCGAACTGGTCGCGCACGGCCTCGTTACCTGCGACTCGTTTGCCGGGCTGCGCACGCTGGTGATGCCGGCCGACAAGCGCCGCAAGCTGCTGCGGAAGGGTCACGGCCACGACCCGATCGACGACGCCGGCCGCTGGTCGCTCACCCGCCGCGTGCGACCGGCAGCCGATGCACCGGGCGCGCTGGCTGCACCGCACGTCGAGCACATCGCTCGCGTGCTGCTGCGCCGCTACGGCGTGCTGTTCCGCAAGCTCCTCGAACGCGAAGAAGGGCTTCCGCCGTGGCGCGAGCTGTACTACGTGCTGCGCCGGCTCGAAGCGCGCGGCGAGGTGCGCGGCGGCCGTTTCGTCAGCGGCTTCTCCGGCGAGCAGTTCGCGCTGCCGGAAGCCGCCGTGGCCCTGCGCAAGACCGCGAAGACGCCGGGCCGCGAGCGCGTGGCCATCTCGGCTGTCGATCCGTTGAATCTTGCCGGCATCTTGACGCCGGGCGACAAGGTGCCGCGCCTGCCGGGGAACCGGCTGCTGTTCGAAGGCGGCGTGCCGATCGCGGTGCAAAGCGGCGGCGACATTCATTACCTGAGGGAACTGGACGCGGGAGTGCAGTGGGAGGTGAAGAATCTCCTGATACGGCGGCAGCGGCCGGCGAGCTATGTCGTGCCGCCGCCGGGGCTCTCGTGAATGCCCCGAGGGGGCATTACCTATTTCACTCGCCTTGGCCTTGCCTGTCCGACGGATGTATTGAGGGCGACCGCGGCACGGACGAGCGCCTTGAATGCGGCCGCGTCGACTTCTTCCCCCTCATCGATGTCGATCGCGCGCCTTGCATTGCCTTCGAGGCTCGAGTTGAAGAGCCTGGCCGGGTCCTTCAGCGAAGCCCCCTTGGCGAAGGTCAGCTTCACTTTCGCCTTGTACGACTCGCCGGTGCAAATGATCCCGTCGTGTGACCAGACGGGCGTGCTCCACTTCCACTCCTCGATCACATGAGGGTCTGCCTCTTTGATGAGCTCTCGCATCCTGCTCAAGGTTTGCGCGCGCCAGTCCCCGAGCTCGGCGATTTTCCTGTCGATCAGCTCGGATGCCGGCGCGTCCTCGGTCGAACTTGACTTTTTCATGATTGCTTCGGCTCCCGGATGAGGTCGAATCCTCACCCTCAATGTAGCGAAGAACGAAGCCCCTTCGGCAAGCGGCGCAATCCCGTAGAGTCTGCGTCGAGTACGCCGCCTTGTCGATTTCCCTCCCCTCGTTCGTCGTGGTTCCAGAGGGTTGTCCTCAGCTTATTTTCGGGAGCTCGTCATGTCCACCAACACCGTCCGCCTCCACCGCGTCCTGCGTTGCCCGCCCGAGCGCGTCTATCGCGCGTTCACCGACCCCGCTGCCATGGCCAAGTGGCTGCCACCCCATGGCTTTACCGGCACGGTCCACCAGATGGATGCCAAGGTCGGCGGCAGCTGGCGGATGTCGTTCACCAATTTCACGACCGGCCACGCCCACAGCTTCGGCGGCAAATACCTCGAGCTGGTCCGCGGCGAGCGGCTGCGCTACACCAGCGTCTTCGACGACCCGAACCTGCCCGGCGAAATGCTGACCACCATCTCATTGGCAGCCGTATCCTGCGGCACCGAGATGAGCGTCGTGCAGGAAGGCATCCCCGCGGTCATTCCCGTGGAACAGTGCTACCTGGGCTGGCAGCAATCCTTGATGCTGCTCGGCCAGCTGGCGGAAGCGGAAGTCAACCAGTGAAGTCCTGGCGGGCCGCGCCGTTCAAGGCCAATCGTCCTACGCCTTGTAGGCGCGCACGAACGGCTGAGATCGACATTTGCTGAGGTTCTCTCCCGGCGTTCGCTGATGGCCCGAGGCGTGACGTGCGCCCATATTCGAGACATGGGCGAGCCGATGGCGCGCTCACTGGAGATCTCAAATGATCGATTCGTCACAGCCCCAATTCGAACTGCGCTTCCAGTCCCTTTTCGTTAGCGGCCGCGGATATGCATTTCCCTGCGACCCCACGGGCCACGTCGATCTCGATGGACTGAGCGAGCGTGCTCGCAACAACTACTTCTATGCCCGGGCGATGGTCGGCCGGGAGCTCGCAGTCCCCGCACTGCTGCCTAGCGACCTGCACTGAGATCTTCCCCGCCAGCCGATCCCCGCCGTGTCCGCCAAAGCTGGTGCGAACACGGCGTAGCTGTGCGCGGCGAGTCCTTCGGCGTTCCTGAAACGCCGGAAATAACCCGCTTATGTTCGCCAGCGTACCGAGTTTGCCCAACCGTATTGCTAGCCTGTGACTGACTGCGCGATCAAGAGAGGCATTCGGCCCAGCTCGCGATTCGGCGCGGTTCCGCAAGGGGAATTTCATGAGTCTGGCAACCATTCTGCTGATCGTCCTGGTCCTGCTGCTCGTCGGCGCCATCCCTTCATGGCCGCACAGCCGCAATTGGGGCTACGGGCCCAGCGGCGGTCTGGGGCTCGTGGTGGTCATCGTTCTCGTGCTGCTGTTGATGGGGCGGATCTGACACCGTTCAACGCCTGGGCATGTGCGGCGCTACTGCTGTGCGCGGGCGCAGCGCAAGCGGCGGGCAGTACGCCGGACGCCGGCACAGCGCCTGTCTCCCAAGGGGCCGTTCGCAGCAGTGAGGGCCGGGCCGGCAGGGAGGCGGCGGAATCCGCGCGAAAGGCGGCATCGGCGATCGAGACGGCTTTGCGCTATGCGGAGGCAGCGGCACGCGACACTTCCGCCGGCGTGACGCAGAACCTTCGGCACGCTGCACGCAGGGCGGCTGAGGCGATGCGCAATGCCCAGCGCAAGATCGTGGCGGTCCGAGCGACTGCCAGCGTGGAAGGCAAGCAGTTCGCGCTGAGAGCCGAAGAAGCGTCGCGCAATGCCGTGCAGGCGACGGAGGAAGCCGCCGAAAAGGCCGATCTGGCGGTGCGGCTGGCGGCGCGCGCTGGCAAGGAAGAGGCGGCGCAAGCTGCGCAGGCGGCACGCACGGCCTTGCAACAGGCCAAGCTGGCGGCCACTGACGCGGCGACTGCTGCGAACGAAGCGGCAAAGCGGCACTGACCGCATCGTCCACCTGTCCCGATGACCCTGTCTCGTCCGACCAAATACATAGCGAGTGCGTTGCTCGCCGTTGCCGTTCTGGTCGCTCTGGTCATTGCATTCTTCGACTGGAACCGGTTGCGCGAGCCGATTGCGCGCAGGGTCAGCGACTTCACGGGCCGGAGCTTCGCGATCAATGGCGATCTGAAGGTCGAACTGTCCTTGCGGCCGCGCATCGTGGCCAACGATGTTGTGCTCGGGAATGCGGCGTGGAGCCGCGAGCCCGTCATGGCCTCGGTGAAGCGGATCGAGTTCACGATCGAGCTGCTCAAGCTCCTGACCGGCCGGGTGGACTTGCCTGAGATCGCCGTGTCGGAACCTCATATTGCTCTGGAGGTGAGCGCAAGCGGCGCCGCCAACTGGGAGTTCAAGGCGCATGCAAAAGGCGAGCCGGTGGAATTTCCGGCCATCGGGTTGCTATCGATCGATCGCGGCACCGCAACGTATCGTGATCCGCGCAACAACACCGACCTGGCACTCGAACTCAAGACGCCCGGAACGGACGCGGACACTTCGATATTCGGTCTGGAACTCGCGGGGAAAGGCCGCTACAAGGGGCAGTTGTCGGCGGTCAGCGCACGTGGCGGTGCACTGTTGAAATTGCGCGGCCCGGACCATCCCTACCCGATCAAGGCCAGCGGGAAAGTGGGAACCATGAACTTCAGCATCGATGGCATGCTGTTCGATCCGGTCCACTTCAAAGGCGAGCAGCTGAACTTCAAGATCGATGGGAGCGACCTGGCCCTGCTCTTTCCGATCATCGGCGTCCCCCTGCCGCCGACACCCGCCTACAAATTCGCCGGGTTCCTTGACCACACCGGCGATCTGTGGGCATTTCGCCGTTTCAAGGGCACCCTCGGGCACAGCGATCTGGCCGGCGACTTTTCGGTCGATCGCGGCAAGCACCCGCAAAAGATGGTCGCTGACCTGGCATCCAAAGCACTGGTATTGGACGACCTTGCCGGCTTCATTGGCGCCAAGCGCGACGATCAGCCAAGCGGGGCGCCGCGCAACAAGGTCCTGCCCGCAGAACCGTTCGGCCTGGAAAAGTTGATGGCGGCCGACGCCGATGTGCATTTCCGCGGCGAGAAGGTCGTGACAGCGAACCTGCCGCTGGACAAGATGAGCGCGCACCTCACCGTGAGCGGCGGGGTGGTCAAGCTCACGCCGCTGGACTTCGGTGTGGCCGGCGGAAATCTGGTGTCGGTGATAGAAATGGATGGCCGCAAGCCGCGCGTGGTGACGCGGGCGGACATCACCGCCAAGGGTCTGCATCTGGATCGGATGTTCCCAACGTCCAGGCTGGGCAGCGGCGATACCGGCACGATGGGTGGCCACGCCGTATTGCAAGGGACTGGCAATTCCGTCGCGCAAATGCTGGCATCGGCAAGAGGCGACGCTGCGCTCATCATGGAAGGCGGGTCGGTTGGGGAGTTGGCGCTTCGAATGTCAAACCTCGACATAGCCAATTCACTCTTGCTGCTGCTCGGCGGCGACAAGCAGGTGCCGGTTCGTTGCATGGTGGGCATCTTCAACGCGGTCGATGGGGATTTCAAAGTGAATACCCTGGTATTGGACACGGCCAAGGTCAACATCACCGGCAGCGGCCACATCGACTTCACCGACGAATCGCTTCACCTCCGGCTCGTCTCGCAATCCAAGGGATTCAGCCTGGCGTCCCTGCGCGGCCCCATCGCCGTCACAGGATCGTTCATGACGCCGGTCCTGCGGCCTGAAATGACCAATCCGACCTTGCGAGGCGGCCTCGCCGTGGTGTTGGGTGTGGCCACCGCGGGTGTCGGCGCCTTGATACCGCTGCTCGACTTCGGCACCGACAAGGACAGCAACTGCAGCGCGCTGATGAGCCAGGCCAAGTCGGAAGCCGGCGTCAAAGCCAGCGACATGGCACCGCGGCTTGCAAAGTGAGCGCTACCCTTGCCGATTTGGACTGGTCGCCTATTATGAAAAGGCAAAGTTAGCCGGAAACCGGTAATCATCAGAAGTTCGCCTTAAGAAGCGAACCAACGCACTAACCAGGAGTTGCACGCATGGACACCAGTCATCAGCCTGCAGAATATGAAGCCGCGCTTGTCGAGGAGCGGCTGTTGTGGAAGCAGCTCGACGAACCGCTAACGGACGTGAAAGAACGCGTGAAAGCGTTTGCGCAATGGAGCGCGGCGGCGGAGCGCGCCAGGGCCATCTCTGAACGAATGCATGACCGGGTGGCAGCCGGCGAACGAGAGTAGCCGGCCGGCTAGGCTAGACCCGCCCCACCATAGCGCAATACGCTGCGCGCGTATCCGGCCCGACGGCCGCGACAAGCTGCTCGTAGGACGTCTTGTGCCGGGCCAGCATCCGCGCCGAAGCGACGGTCTTGGACTTGCAGAACCAGTGGCAGGTGTGCTGCATCAGGAACAGCTCGGCCGACAACCTGAAGGCCATCGCCTTGGGCGACAGGTGCGCGCTGCCATGGACGGCCCTGTTGATTCCGCGCGCATGGATCGCCAATGCCAGGCGCATGTCGAAGGTGAGATTAGGCAGCAGCCTGGCCGCAAACGGCAGGTAGACCGGCAGCCTGCTCACGCGCGTGTCGGCCTCCTGGGCGCGCGCGAATGAGGCGACGAAGCGGCTGAACTGCTCGCACAGCTCCTGTTCGGTGGAGCGCAGCATGTGCCAGATCGGCTCGCTGCGTTGCGGATCGCTTTCGCCAAGCGCACGCAAGTAGCCTTGCGTCAGCGTCTCCATGTGCTTTTCGATCTGGTACCTGGCAAGATGGCTGCCCAGCAGCGCGACCCGGCGGCGCTGGTCCCGGGTTTTGAGCGCCCAGGCGGAAGAAGCGACAAGCAGCGCCAGCAGAAGCAAGTCCATGTCTAGCCCGCCCAACGGGTGTGGAATTTGCCGGGGCGGTCGACGCGCTGGTAAGTGTGGGCGCCAAAATAGTCGCGCTGCGCCTGCAGCAGGTTCGCCGGCAGCCGGCTCGACCGATAGGCGTCGTAGTAAGCCAGCGCGCTCATGAACGCGGGTACGGCGACGCCGTGCTGCGCGGCTGCGGCCACCACGTCG
>DATNCB010000571.1:0-2253 GCA_035571715.1 Ramlibacter sp. | reverse complement strand
TCGGTCGAGGATTTGCGTGGCTGCGACCTCATCATCGAAGCGGTGTTCGAGAACCGCGAACTCAAGGCACGCGTGACGCAGGAGGCCGAGCCGATGCTGGCGCCCGGCGGCTTCTTCGCGAGCAACACCTCCACGCTGCCGATCGGCGGCCTGGCGAAAGCCAGCAAGCGGCCGGAGAAATTCATCGGCATCCACTTCTTCAGCCCGGCCGACAAGATGAAGCTGGTCGAGATCATTCGCGGCAAACAGACCGATGACGAAACGGTCGCGCGTGCCTTCGACTACGTCCAGTCGATCGGCAAGATTCCGATCGTGGTCAACGACTCGCGCGGCTTCTTCACCTCGCGCGTCTTCGGCACTTTCGTCATGGAAGGCGCGGCGATGGTTGGCGAAGGCCTTCCCGCCGCCGTGGTGGAACAGGCCGGCGTCCAGGCCGGCATGCCGGTGGGCCCGCTCGAGGTGCTCGACGCAACGGCGTTATCGCTGTCGGTGCACGTGCTGGATCAGACCCGAACCGACTACCGCGCCGAGGGCGGCACCTACATCGCCTCGCCCGGCGAGCTATTGGTCGAGCGCATGGTCAAGGAGTTCGACCGCAACGGCCGCGCGGCGGGCGCCGGCTTCTATGAATACCCCGAAGAAAAAGGCGCGAAGAAATTCCTCTGGCCGGAACTCAAGAACCTGTTCGAAAAATCCGGCGTCGCCTGGGACATGCAGGACCTGAAGGACCGGTTGCTGTACCGCCAGTCGGTGGAAACGGCGCGCTGTCTGGCGGAGAACGTGCTCACGACGGTGCACGACGCCAACATCGGGTCGATCTTCGGCATCGGCTTTCCGGGCTGGACCGGCGGCGCGATCCAGTTCATCTACGGCACCGGCATCGATGCCTTCTGCGCGCGCGCCGCGCAACTGGCACAGAAGTACGGCCCGGGCTTCGCCCTGACGGATCAGGTCAAGGACGCCATCCGCAAGCACCGCCCGGTCTATTGACAACCGTTACCAAACGTAGGTTCTGTCCTACAAAGTAACTGGAAGTTGTCCGGTGGTAGGGTGACTCATCCGTACCTAGGATCGAACCCATCAATAGCGCTGTAGCGCTCGAAAGGGTTCATGAATCTGGCCGGTCTTTCATCGTCCATTTCCTCCATTTCGCCCGCGCCCATGCTGGACGCGTGGCGCCAGCCGTGGCGCCAGCTGCTGAAACGCCGGATTCGCCCCAGTCACCGCACGGCGCACGGGCGGATCTATGCGGGCAATGGCGAGCCGGTCATCGTCCTGCCCGCGTTCGGTCATGGCCCGGAGAGTACGGCCAAGCTGCGCGAGATCCTGACCGAGGCGGGCTTCGCGGCATACGACTGGGGCATGGGCGCCGACCTTGGCCCTCGTGACTTCGGGATGAACCGCCATCTGCGCCGGCTGGAAGAACAGCTCATCGATGTGTTCGAAGCCGGGCAGAGCGCGGTGAGCCTGCTGGGTTGGGGCCTCTCCGGAATCTACGCGCGCGAGGTTGCCAAGCGGACCAGCCCGCTCGTGCGCCAGGTGATCACGCTGGGCACCCCGTTCAACACGGCGGCCGACCCGCAGCACGAATGCGCCATGCTGCGCGCCTTGCAAGGCACCCACGCGCGCATGGAGCCGGCTGTGTGGCAGCGGCTGCGGCAGCGGCCACCGGTGCCCTGCACGTCCATCTACAGCATGAGCGACGGCGTGATCCCGTGGGAGCTGTGCGTGGAAACCGAAACGCCGACGTCCGAAAATATCGAGATTCCGGCCACCGCTCACTTGCGCCTGGCCCGGCATCCCAAGGTGCTGGAGGTCGTGAGCCACCGGCTGTCGCAGCCGGAAGACGAGTGGCAGCCCTTCCAGGCTTGACCGTTTCAAGGCCACGGATCGGCCGAACGGTATTCGGGCACCGGCGCTAGAATTTGTTTCTTCGGGGGAACGAGCAGACTCCCCGCCGACCCAAGACGCCGCGCGTCCAAGTACTGCTCCTGATCATGGGACCATGCCCAGTTAGGAGCCTGACTTGCCGAACACTCTTTCAAACGTCAATCGCATCCTGATCGCCAAGGGCCTGCGCTCCTTCGGCGACGGCTTCGTCAGCCTGTTGTTGCCGGCTTATTTGCTGGAGCTCGGCTTCACGCCGCTGCAGGTCGGCGTCATCGCCACCACGACCTTGCTTGGGTCGGGCATCCTGACGCTCGCCGTCGGGCTGCAGGCCTGGCGATTTCACTATCGCACCTGGCTGCTGGC
>DATNCB010000570.1:0-1008 GCA_035571715.1 Ramlibacter sp. | reverse complement strand
CCGGGGTAGCGGCGGGTGATGTGATAGACCAGAAAGCTGCGCACCAGCTGCCAGCCGCGCAAGGGCTCGAGATGCTCGACCTCGATCGCCGTGCAGCTGTGGCGGACCATGCGTTCCAGCCGCTCGAACAGTTCCTGGTTGAAGGCGCGGTCGCGAATGATGACATTGGCCTCCAGGTTCAGCGCCAGGCTCAAGGGGTCGAGGTTGCTCGAGCCGACGGTGGCCCATTCGTCGTCCATCAGCGCGACCTTGCCGTGCAGCGGCCGCTCGCAATACTCGTAGATGCGCACCCCGGCGTCCAGCAGATGGTGGTAGAGCATGGTCGCCGCGGTCTTGACGATGGGCATATCCGGTGCGCCCTGCAGGATCAGCCGCACGTCGACGCCGCGCAGCGCCGCGAGCCGCAGCTCTTTCATGAACCGGTAGCCGGGGAAGAAGTAAGCGTTGGCGATGATCACGCGCCGCCGTGCGGCGCGGATGGCGATGCGGTACTCCCGTTCGATGTCGCTCTGGTGCTCGCCGTTGTCGCGCACCACCAGCACGGCGGCGGCGGTCCCGGCAGCTGGCAGGTTGTCGGGGCTGGTGCGCAGCTGCCGGCGCCGGCGCCACCATTGGCGGCCGCGCTGATACCGCTGGCCCTGCGCCAGGGCCGTATGGGTGAAGCGGTGGATATCGGCCACCAACGGGCCGCGGATCTCCACCGCGTAGTCCTGCTTGGCCGCGGGGCCGAAGTCGGCGAGGTGGTCGGCCGAGTAATTGATCCCGCCCACGAAGGCGACGCTGCGGTCGATCACCACGATCTTGCGGTGCATGCGCCGCAACATGTTGACGCGCCAGCCCAGCAGGCGCTTGCCGGGATCGAACACGTGGATGCGTACGCCCGCGTCGATGAGCGATCCGATGAAGCGGTCCGACAGGTCGGGCGAGCCGAAGCCGTCGATGGTCACGTCGACCTGCGCGCCGCGCCGCGCCGCCGCCATCAGCGCCTGGTGCAGTTGCAGCCCGACC
>DATNCB010000569.1:0-12697 GCA_035571715.1 Ramlibacter sp. | reverse complement strand
CCTTGCCCTCGAGCGCCCGCACGGCCTGGTCGATGGCCACCCGGCCCTGGATCACCATCGAGTCAGCCGGCGAGGCCATGATGCGGCCGCTCTTGATGCCGTCGTACACACCCGGCGTCATGTAGAACGACAGCACCTTGACCTTCTGGTCCTGGCCGCGAGAGCGCAGGAGCCCGGTTGCCGCCTCGGCCGTGACGGCGGTGCCCGCCACGTAGGCCAGGTCCGGATTGGCCTGCAGCACGTCTTCCACGAGTTTGGACTGGGCTTCCTTGCCCGTGTCGCCATACTTCGGATCGAGCACCGTCAGGCTGCTGTTCTTCGTGCTCTCCATGAATCCCTTGTGCGCAGCCTCGACCCATGAGGCACCCGCGGGTCCCGGAAACCAGCCTACCTTGACCTTGGGCCCGCCCGCGGGATGCAGCTTGGCCAGATACTCGCCGGCGGAATAACCCATCGTGTAGAAGGAAACCAGGGATTTCGCGGTGATGTCGGGCGAGTTGATGCCGTTGACCACGTCGATGACAGGAATGTTCTTGGCGCTGATGGACTTGATCAGGCTGTTGAGGCCATCGCCCGAAATCGCACCGATCACTACCGCGTTGGCACCGCGCGCCACACAGTCCTCGATCTGCGAAACCTGCTTGCTGAGGTTGGTGTAGCCGCCGGCTTCCACCAGTTGCAGCTTGGCGCCCAGACGCTTGGCCTCCTCCACCACACCATAGTCCACGCCCAGCCAGTACGCGTCCTTCATGTGGGGGAAAGACACGCAGATGTCCCATTTCTTGCTGGCCTTCAGCAGCGGCGTGTAGCTGATGTCGGACTTCTTGCCGTCCGCAGCAAACGCCGGCTCCGTCGACTCGGCCTTGTACGGATACCACTCTGCGCCATGGCTGGCACCGGCCGCCATGGCAAATGCGGCGAGGACGGCACCCATCGTCAGGGTCTTGCGGGGATTGAAATTCATCGTGTCACCTCCAGGGGTTAGGAAAACTTGGCTCTTGAAAATCGATGCGGAAGAAGGCACCCTCACGCCTCCAACGCAGAACGCAGCCGCTTGAGGCGGCTGGTTTGGTCTGCCCGTGCTTGCAGCGCTTGCTCCATACCCACCGCTACAAATCGCGCTTTGTAGTTGGGCTGCATCTGGGCGATAAGCCCCATATCGGCACTGACGACGGTGCCGATCATGGCGTAGCCGCCCCCCGACACCGCGTCGCGCTGCAAGATGATTGGCTCCAGCCCGCCAGGCACCTGGATGGACCCGTAGGGGTAGCCCGCGTCCACGATATTGGACGGGTCGGAGCCAGCGCCGAACGGCGGCACGCGGTCGCGAAACTTCAAGGGCCGGCCGTTGCGGTAGCGATAACCGATCCGGTCAGCTTCAGGAGCGACCGACCAGGTGTCCGCATAGAAGCTGTCTGCTGCCTGGCCGGTGAGGCGGTGGTCGTACAGGCCCGGCAGCACGCGCAATTGCACCTCTTTTTCGGGCTCTTGGACCCAGCCAGCGGGCGCCGTGGTGCCTTCCCTGGCGCGCCGCGAATCCGCGCCGACGGGCAGCACGTCGCCGGCCTCCAGCTTCCTTCCCTTGAAGCCGCCAAAGGCGCCGAGGCCGTAGGTCGAGCGGCTTCCAAGAACCAGCGGCACGTCGATGCCGCCGGCTACCGCCACGTACAAACGCGCACCCAAGGTCATGAAGCCGAACCTCAAAGTGTCCCCGGCCTTGACGCTGAATGCCGTGTTGCGCGGCGCCTCGCCGGCGTTGAGTCGTACGGTCGCGACCGCACCTGTCACTGCCACGATCGTGTCCTCGCTGAAGCGCAGCTCGGGAGCCATCAGCGCGCACTCCAGGGCGGCCGATCCTTCCGCGTTCCCTACCAACAGATTGGCCAGCCTGAAGGACAGTTGATCGAGCGCGCCGGACAGGGGGATGCCGAGGTGGTAATAGCCGGGCCGGCCGGCATCCTGGACGCTGGTCGCAAGCCCCGGTTTCAGGACCTCAATCGCCATGGAGAGCCTCCAGAATGTGTTGGTTGTAGCCGGCCGGGTCGGCCAGGAAATGCGTCAGCGAAAACTGGACGGGACGAATCCGGAGATCGAAGGTGCCTGCCTCGACCTGCGCGACGTTGCGGTCGTACTCCGCGCGATCGATCGGCTTCCATTTGACGATGTCACCCGGACGGAAGAAGACCATGAAGTCCTTCAGATAGGGCAGCGCCTGGGCCGGATCGAAGATGGGCGCCGGCGTGATGCCGAACATCTGATAGCCACCGGCGCCGCGCACCGAGTAGATACAGCTGAAGCAGCCTCCATGGCCCACGGTGAGCTTGGGCGTGTCGGTTCGAGGGCGCAGGTACTTGGGCACCTCGATCTGCTGGTCGCGCTCGACCATCTGGAACAGGAATGGCAGCCCCGCCACAAAACCCACCATCGAAACGAACCAGGGCGCGCCCGAGTGCGCGGCTATGAAATCGTCGACCGACTTGAAATCGTTGATGCGGGCGCCGTACTCGATGTCCGTGCTGGAGGGATCCTGATGGCGCTCACGGAACTTCATCAGCGTCTCGCGCGTCCACGGGTCGTTGTAGAGCACGGGAATTTCCACCACCCGGGTTTGCAGTTCCAGGTCGGTGCTGCCCACCGCCTGCTCGATCTCCTTCAAGGTGCGCAACACCTCATCCGGCGCGATCACATCGGGATCGAAGCGAACCTGGTACGCGGCATTGGCGGGGCAGATTTCCGTGATGCCGGGGATGGCGCGCCGCTGCAGCTCGGTGCAGATCGCCATGCCCTTGAAGAATGCGCTCAGTGACATTTCTTCGCTGATCTCGACGAACAGATGTTCGTCGCCACCGAAGGAATAACGCGCGGGGCTGGATTTCATGAGGTGGCCTTCGCAAGGTGCGGTTGAGAGACGAACGCAGCGTCCACGTTGGGCTTGGCTGGAGACGGCGGGTGCGCCGCCAGCCACTCCTCCAGGAAGCCGGTGTGGTAGCGAGCCTCGCGGACCTGGCGATCCGCGCACAATGCCTTGTGCAGGTCGGCGGTAGTCGAGACGCCCTGGATTTCCAATTCACCCAGCGCGCGCTGCATGCGGGCAATCGCCGATGCGCGATCCTCGTCCCATGCGATGAGTTTGCCCAGGAGCGAGTCGTAATACGCGGGGACCGTGTATCCCGGGTACAGCAGGGTGTCGAATCGCACGCCCGGCCCTCCAGGCACCACCAGCTGCGTGACGCGCCCCGGGTTGGGCATGAAGTTCCTGGCGACGATCTCGGCGTTGATGCGCACCTCGATGGCCGCGCCGCGCAACTGAATGTCTTCCTGCCTGAGGCGCAGCGGCTCGCCCAGGGCAACACGCAACATTTCCTTGACCAGGTCCAGGCCGGTCACCATCTCGGTCACGGGGTGCTCAACCTGGATTCGGGTGTTCATCTCGATGAAGAAGAACTCCCGGCTTTCGTCGTCGTAAAGGTATTCCAGGGTCCCCGCGCCCGTGTACGCAACCGCACGGGCGAGCTTGAGCGCCGACTCGCACAGGGCGATCCGCGTGGCGGCACTGATGGCGGCCGAAGGTGCCTCTTCCCAGATCTTCTGGCGCCGGCGCTGCAAGGAGCACTCGCGCTCGAAGCAATGGACGACGTTCCTGCCGTCGCCCAGAATCTGGACCTCGATGTGCCGCGCCCTGCGAATGAAGCGCTCCAGATACAGCTCGCCGTTCCCGAAAAACGCCTGGGCCTCCGCGGACGCGAGGACAAAGTGTCGAGCCAGCTCGGCCGGATCCTGGGCGACGCGAATGCCACGGCCGCCACCTCCGGCCGACGCCTTGATCATGATCGGGAAGCCGATCTGGTCCGCAACTTCCAAAGCTGCTTCCACGGTTGCCACCGCGCCGGCGCTTCCGGGAACAGTCGGGACGCCGGCAGCGATCGCGGCCGCACGGGCGGCGGCTTTGTCGCCCATCGTGCGAATCGCATTGGCCGTGGGGCCGACGAATACCAACCCTGCCCGGGTCACCTGGTCCGCGAAGTCGGCATTTTCCGAGAGGAAACCGTAGCCTGGATGGATCGCGCCCGCACCCGTCTTTCGCGCCGCGGCCAGGATCGCGTCGCCATTCAGGTAGCTCTTCGTGGCGTGCGGCGGGCCGATATTGACCGACTCGTCCGCCATGCGCACCGCCAGGCTGTCCGCATCAGCGTCGCTGTAGACAGCAACGGTATCGAGTCCCAGCTCTTTAGCCGCGCGAATGATGCGAACCGCGATTTCGCCGCGGTTGGCAATCAACAATTTCTCGAATCGTCTCTTGAGTCGGGTCGTCATGGCGCGCGAGTGGTTCTTAGAGCAGCACGATTTCGGCAATAAGTTGGCCAGGCTCGACGGCCGCTTCGTTGGCCACCGCGAACCGGACCAGCCGCCCGGCCGCTTCGGCCGTGATTTCGCTGAACTGCTTCATCACTTCAACCATGCCCAGTACATCGCCAACCGCAACCAGGTCGCCTTCTTCCTTGAAGTGCGGCGACCCTGGAGCGGGGCTGCGATAGAACGTGCCTGGCAGCGGGCTCAATACTTCGACATGGGTTGACATTGGATGGCTTTCGTTAAAGGTTCTTCATTGATTCGACGATTCGCGCATCGGCCTGGCAAGACCGCGGATCTCGATCCCGTGCCGGGTGAGCAATTCGCGCGTGGCACGAATGAGCTCCAGTGCCCCTGGCGTATCGCTGTGAATGCAGACCGAATCGAATTCCATCGAAACGTCGGCACCATCCACCGTTTGCACCAGACCTTCCTGGCAGGCTCGCAACACCTTGTTGGCCACCGTCTGGGGGTCCAGCCGGCCAACCTGCCGCCTGAACACGATGGAGCCGGACCGGTCGTAGTCGCGGTCGGCGTAAAGCTCGGTCACGGTGGGATGACGCATTTCAGCGGCGACCCGGTAAGTCGCCGATTGCTGCATGCAGTACAGATTCAGATCCGGATCGACCGACTGCAACGCGGAGATCATGCACCGCGACAAGTGTTCGTCGGTCGCCGCGTGCATGTACAACGCGCCGTGTGGTTTGAAATGCTGCAGCGCAACCCCGGCCATGCGCGTGAACTCGCGCAGCGCTCCCAGCTGGTACACCATGTCGTCGACCAGCTCCTCGGCCGAAGCGTTGATATGGCGCCGTCCGAAACCCACGAGGTCGCGAAAGCCGGGGTGCGCTCCCACACTGACCCCATGCTCCTTCGCCAGGCGCACCATGTTGCGCATGATGCTGGGGTCTCCGGCATGGAAACCGGTGGCAATATTGGCCGAGCTGATCAAAGGCATGATCTGATCGTCCACGCCGTCGCCGATTCGCCAGGCGCCGAAGCCCTCGCCCATGTCTGAATTCAAATCCACACGTTTCTTCACTTTTGCCCTTAACAACATCGCGCTGTGATAAGGAGTGAACTGTGCAATCGTGGCGAACTCCAGAAAAGCAGTATCTTTAGATGGCGCAATATCTAATAATCAGATAATGGAGCGAGCGAAACGCCATTTTTTGGGGTTTACCCGCATTTCTTGGCGCAGAGTGGATCAATAAAACAGATGGCAGGGTTCAAGAATTCGATGGCTCTGGAAAACCCCTAGGCACTTATGTCCCTGTCGATTCGTCAACTCCGGTACTTCGCTGCCGCCGCGGAACTGGGGCGCATTTCGGCCGCCGCCGTGCAGTTGAATATTTCGCAATCAGCGATCACAACTGCGATCCGTGACCTGGAAACGCTACTTCAGCAGCAGCTGTTCGACCGCGAAGCGCGTGGCGTGGAGTTGACCGATGCGGGGCGAAGATTCCTGAGCCACGCGTACACGGTGCTCGGTGCTGTCGATGACGCGATGCGCATGCCCAGCAAGGAAGACCGCGTTGAAGGCATTCTGAGCATCGCCGCGACTTACACGGTGCTGGGTTATTTCCTGCCTCACCATCTACAGCGATTCGCACTGCGCTATCCCAAGGTCGAGGTCCGGATTCACGAGTTGGCCCGCGATGCGCTGGAAGAAAGCCTCGTGACAGGCCACTACCAGATGGGAGTTGTGCTCACGTCGAACATCAACAATCCTGAAATAGCCACAGAGACGTTCTTCGGCTCGGAACGCCGTCTCTGGGTATCGAGCAAACACCCGCTGCTGGACCGCGCCGACGTCACTCTCGCGGACGTAGCGGACCAGCCGTACATCATGCTTACGGTGGACGAGGCGGCCGTGACGACCCAGAAATATTGGAGCAAGACACTCCCCCAGCCGCGAATCAGCCTGCGCACCAGCTCGGTGGAAGCCGTTCGCAGCATGATTGCGAACGGATTGGGAGTGACAATCCTGTCCGACATGGTGTACCGACCCTGGTCCCTGGAGGGTCGGCGCATCGAAACCATCAATCTGAAGGACAACGTACCGCCAATGAATGTGGGATTGGCCTGGAAGGCCTCTGCCAAGCACACGCCTGCGATGTCCGCTTTCAGGGATTACTTTCGCCAGCTGTATGTGGAGCCCTCGGAATCCCGGCACGTGGCCGGACTCGAGCAAAGACCGCGATTGCGAAGTCGAATTACGAACGGGAAACCAAATGCAGACCAATAGGACCAAGGCTCAATCCACGGTGCAAATCGACAATGAACGCGTGGTGGTCACGGAATGGCGCTTCGCGCCTGGCGCGGAGACAGGCTGGCATCGTCACATGCACGACTATGTCGTCGTACCCCTGACGGACGGAAACTTGCAGCTCGAAAGTCCCGACGGGCAGCGCATCAGTGCACTGAAAAAGGGGAGCTCCTACAGCCGGACTGCCGGAGTGGAACACAACGTGATCAACGCGAACGAATTCGAGTTCGTATTCGTGGAGATTGAGCTGGTAGGCGCGCGGTATTGAGCCGGCTCTCTCGCCAACACCCAGATGTCAACGTCTGACCATTCGTGAGCCATCGGCGGTCTGCTCGGTTGTGGTTTCGCACCGGCGACTCGACACTGCTTGTGCTCCAAAGCTCGCATTCAATCTAGCTCAAGGCTCACGCATCTCACCTTGATCCACTGCCCCTTGCCTGCTCCGCCGCGATCCACTCGTCGACTACGCGCTCCAGCAGGTCCAGGGGCAACGGTCCCTGGTCGAGGACGGCCGTGTGGAAGCGCCGGATGTCGAAGCGCGGGCCCAGCGCGCGCGTGGCCTTCTCGCGCAGCTCGATGAACTTCAGCTGGCCGATCATGTAGGTCAGCGCCTGCGCCGGCACCGAGATGTAGCGGTCGACCTCCCATTCGACGCGTGTGCGCTCCATGCCGGTCGCGGCGATCATGGTGTCGATGGCCTGTTGGCGCGTCCAGCCTTGCGCATGGATGCCCGTGTCCACCACCAGGCGCGCCGCGCGCCAGGCCTGGTTGGTGTAGAAGCCGAAGCGACTGTACGGGTCTTTGTACAGGCCCAGCTCGGGGCCCAGCGTCTCCGCATAGAGCCCCCAGCCCTCCATGAACACGGTGAAGCCGCCCGCGCGCCGGAAGGCGGGAAGGTCACGCAGTTCCGCGGCGCGGGCGATCTGCAGGTGGTGACCCGGCTGCGTCTCGTGCAGCGCGATCGCCTCCATCACCCACGCGGGACGCACCGCGTAGGCGAGCGCATTGGCGTTGAACCAGCCGGGGCGCGCGCCGTCCAGCGAGGGGCCGCTGTATGACTCCACCGCTCCGATGCCCAGGAACTCCGGGATCGCGCGCACGCCCACCGGCGTGCGCGGCAGCTCCGCGAACAGGCGCGACAACTCTGGCTCCACGCGCTTGACGATGTCACGGTAGCCGGCCAGCACCTCCTCGCCGCTGCGCTTGAAGAAGCGCGGGTCGGTGTTGAGGTACTGGATGAACGCCGCCATGTCGCCCGCGAAGCCGACCTCGCGCCGCACGGCTTCCATGCCGGCACGCGCCTTGGCCAGCTGGTCCAGGCCGATTGCATGGATCGCCTCGGGCGTGAGACTGGTCGTCGTCTCGTTGCGCACGAGCACCTTGTACACCTGCAGGCCGCCCGGATAGCGCGCCAGCCCGCCTTCGGCCGGCGCCTTGGCGATGTAATCGGTGGCGACAAAGTCGCGCAGGCGCTGGATCGCCGGCAGCACCTTTGCCTCCACCGCAGCGGCGCCCTCGCGGCGCAACGCGTCGCGCGTGGCCTCCGGAATGTCCGTGCCGAGCCGACGGAACGGCTCGAAATAAACGCTCGCGACCCCGCGCTGGGAAAGCTGGGTGTCGAGCTGCTGCAGCACGATCTCGAGCACGTGCCGCGACGGCACCCAGCCTTCGGCCATGCCGCGGCGCAGCCGCACGATCTCCTGGTCGACGCGGACCGGGTACGCGGCCATGCGCGCGAGCACTTGGCGCGCCTGCGCTTCGGTCGCCATCGGCGAAGCCCGCAGCAGCTCGCCGAACGAACCCTGGAACGGCGAGGGCGCGGCGTTGACCGTCATCGAATCGAAGCCCGCGTACGGCTCCATCTCGAGCGACTGCCGCAGCTGGAGCGCGAGCAGGTCGGCCGACAGGCGGTCCTGCGCACCGAGCTCCTGTCGGGGCAGCGCCTGCAGTTTCGCCAGTTCCTCGCGCGCGAACGCAAACCAGCGCGCCCGCGCCTCGGGCGCACCATCGTTCAGCCGGTCGCCGAAACGGTTGTCGCCGCGGTAGGTTGCCCACTCCGGGTACATGCGGGCGGTACTTTCCCAGTAGTCCTCGAACAGCGCCTTGGCCTGCTCGGACCGAGGTGCCGGTGCGGCGCAGGAAGCGGGGCATTGCGCCTCCGCGCTGATGGCCGGGAAAGTGGCGGCGACGGCGAGCGCGCAAAGCGCGCCAGCCAGGCGGCAGATTGCAGACGGACTGTTCGTCTCCATGGTGACGCGCAATGTGCATCGGATCTTCTTCATGTCACTGCGCTGGCGATTGCGTGAGCCGGTAGATCAGCAGGGCTGCACGGACGGCGCCGCGCGCGATCGACGCGATCTCAAGGTCCTCGTCGTCGGTGTGCGCACCGCGCCCCTGCGCGCCGAGGCCGTCGATGCCGACCGTGTACGGCGCGACGAATTGCACGTCGCCCGCGCCCCGCAGCGACGGATCGAGGATGTCGATGCGGCCCAGGCCCGCGTCCTCGCTGGCCTTCGAGTAGAGCTCCACCAGCTTGCGCCCGGCCTCGCTGGGCGGCATCGGCGGGTAGCTCTCGCTGAAGCTGATGCTCGCCGAGGTGCCCGGCAGGTTGCCCGTCGAAACGATCGCCTGCATCTTCTGGCGCGCACGCTCGCCCTGCTCGGGCGAGAGATAGCGCAGATCGCCCAGCACCTGCGCGTCGCGCGCGATCACGTTGGACTTGCCGAAGGCGCTCGCCGTCGCCGTCTGCTCGGCGTACGAGATGTTGGTGCCGCCGAAGACCAGGCCTGGGTTGAACGTGAGGCTGGGCTCGATCACCTGCTCGCGGAACGCGTTGAGGATGCGCGCCGTCTCGTAGATCGCGCCGTAACCGGACTGCGCCGAGAACACGCCCATCGAATGCGCCGGCTTGCCCTTCACGCGCAGCACCCAACCGCCCGAGGAGCGGCGTGCGATGCTGGCGGTGTCCACGCCGCCGTGCTTGCTGCTGCCCTCGAACGACAAGGCATAGTCGGCGCGCTTGCCCATGGTCACCATGTCGGCGCGCGCAACCTGCCGCGGCGCTCCGGTGCGCTCTTCGTCGCCGGTGAACATGATCTCGACGTTGGCTTGGTCCAGCGCGCCCACGCTCTTGAGTGCGCGCAGCGCCTCGATCATGATGACGCCGCCGCCCTTCATGTCGTTCACGCCCTGGCCGCGCACGCGGTCGCCCTGGCGCTCCCACAGCGGCACGGAGCTGCCCTTTTCGAACACCGTGTCCAGGTGGCCGAGCAGCAGCAGACGCTTGCCCTGGCCGCCCTCATGTGTCGCGGCCAGGTGCCCAGCACGTTGCATGTCCGGCGGCATCTCGATCCAGCGCGTCTTGAAACCCAGCGCGTCCAGTTCCGCCCGGAAGATCTCGCCGACGGCGCGCACGCCTTCGGGGTTCAAGGTGCCGCTGTTGATGCGTACCGATTTCTCCAGCAGCTCCAGCGCCGCGGGCGCGCGTTGCTTGACGGCAGCGGCGATGCGTTGTTCTGTCTCCGTGAGCTGCGCATATGCCGCACCTGCCAGGAGAACGGCGGCGGCGGCAGCGGTGATTCTTTTGAGCATCAGATGATTTCAAAGTAAGGTTTCAAGTTCCAGTCGGTCAGGCCGTCGAGCCACTGGCGCCATTGCCCATTGCTTGTCGCCCCAAATGCTCGACAAGCTGTCGCCGAGAAAATCGCGCGCGATGTTCGATCAGCTGCGCGCCGTCTCAATCAGCGTGCGCGGCGCGCGATGGATATTCTCATCGATTTAGTGATACGAGGACGATGGCAAGAATCCCGTACTGACTCCAGTAGCCGACGCCGAGACGCAAGACATGATGCAAACTTGCCGGCTTCATGCCCAAGTATGCGATCGGCTAGCAAGATCAGACTGGAAATGCTCAGCACTGACTCTCGCCACTTCAGGCTGTACAGCGTCCGGTCCGTCACGCTGGAATTTTCAGCCCGGAGCACAGGGGCAAAGCGAGAGCGGACAAGAAAGCCATCAGCAGGAACCCGCCGGCTCCGAGCCGCGCATACAGCATTCCGGATGACAACGTCAGCAGCGCTGTGAGTAATCCTGGCCCGAGTGCATAGATGGCCTGGCCCGTAGCGGCAAGATGCTGTGGCACAGCAGCGCCCATGAGTCGCATACAAGCGAGATGCAGAAGCGCAAACGTCATTCCGTGCAGGGGCTGAACGATTGCAAGCGCTCCAGGATTGGTCGATGACGCCATCACAATCCATCGCAGGACAGCCGCCATCGACGCAATTGCGGCCGCACCGCCCGGTCCGAATGCATCGACCACTCGAGGTCCAATCAGGATGAAGACGATGACCTCGGCCACGACCGCCTCCGACCACAGGATACTGATCGTGGTCGCATTGATGCCGGACGCATTCCATCGAATCACCGCGAATGCGTCATGCATCGCATGGCTGCCAAAAACCAGGGCGGCAACGAGCACCATGCGCCGGAACAGCACGATCCCCATGAGCTCCCTGATCGCTCTGAAGGACGATGGTTCAGGGGCGGCGGCCGTCTTGTTATCAGTTGCCGGCAACAGCATGGTGCTTGCCGCCGCGCCCAGAAGCAGGACGCCATGCATCCATGCGATCGACGTGAGCGTTGTCCAGCCGATCACTTGGCCAGCTACAAGGGTGCCGAACACGAAAGCAGCCGATGCCGAACCTCGTACCCAGCCATATTCAAAGCCCATTCCGGGCGGCGCGCGCGCTTTCGAAGCGCCTAACGCCAGGGCGTCGGCAAGCGACGTGGTTGGTGTAAGCGCAGCTTCATGGCAGAGGCGGACGATCAGGAAAATCCAAAACCCAGCGACCCAAGGAAGGCCAAATGCAAGGCAGGCGGCGAGGGCGGAAGCCGCGGCGAGTACGAGCCGTAATTGCTGCCAATGATCTGCAACGCGCGCCGCGATCGGTCCAGCAATCAGACGTACGATCGTCCCCAGTCCCAGCAAAAGCCCAATCTGCTCCGGTGACATCCCTCGCGTTTCAAAAAAACGAGGCCAGAAGGGCGACGCCACGCCAAATGCAGCGTACATCAATGCATAGAGAAGGATGAATGATCGCAGCGCGTGAGGCTGGGCGTTCGCAGGTGGCATGTTGACACTCGCGGTTTTTCCATCCTAGCATTCGAAGGAAAGCGAATCGGTATCGGCGGACGTCCGCTTGTGGCGCAAGGACGGACGTCGCCTCGCAGTTGCCGATGCGCCCATCACGACACCGAACTTGATGATTGCCTCGACGGTGCCGCTTCTCATTCGACTCTTTGCGCGCCGGCCGCTGTCGTTCTCTAACAGCACCGTTGTTACGGCCACCTGCTTCACCGACTGCACGACGCTCGAGCGCTTGGCTCGGCCACAGTCGGCGGCATGGCCGAGCAGGCCCGCAGCCTCATCAATGCCGTGCTCTACGGTGCGCTATGCGCGTCCGGGGCCCTTCCGCCAGCCCAGCAGTTGGGCATTGGTGAATTCATGCATCCGCGCGTGGAAGAAATCGCCGACACTTTGCCCGCCGGCGCCGGGCGTTCGGACGAGCTCACTGTCCGGTTGCCTGTTGCTGATCGCCCACGCAGCAGGGTGAATGGAGACGACATGGACATACGGAAATTCGTGGAACCCGATCGCGTCCACCGGCGCGTTTACACCGACCAGGCCATCTTCGATGCCGAGATGGAGAAGATCTGGGAACGAACATGGGTCTACTGCGGGCACCTGTCGCAGATACCGAATGCTGGTGACTATTACGCCGTGACCATCGGGCGGGAGCCGATGATCATGGTGCGCCAAGGTGACGGCAGCGTGCAGGTGCTCTACAACCGTTGCCCGCATCGCGGCACGCAGCTGGTGGGCAATCTGCGCGGCAATGTTGGCGGTGCCTTCGTCTGCTCGTACCACGCGTGGAGCTTTCATCTGGATGGGAGCGTGCGTGCGATTCCGCTGGCCAAGGGCTACGAGGGCACCCGCATGACGCGCGACAACCCGGACTGCTCCATGAAGCACGCGGCGCGCGTGGACAGCTATCGCGGTTTCGTCTTCGCCAGCCTCGC
>DATNCB010000568.1:0-1319 GCA_035571715.1 Ramlibacter sp. | reverse complement strand
GCCCGGGTTCTGCGAAAGCTGATGAAGCTCACGTCGCGCGTCGGGTAGACCAACTTGTGCGCGCAGATGGCGCAATAGGCAACGACGCTCTGATTGATTCCGACGCCACCGGGCCAGAAATAGGCATCGCGAGTTTTCGTGCTCAGGGAGCGCGGCGGCGCCGGTTTGCCCAAATCGAGCAGGAACACCGGCGTGGCCTCGAACGGATAGTGGAAAAGGTAGTTGACCTGGGCTTTGAGACTCGACGCCTTGAGCGGATCGCCGTGTTCGTCGACCAGCAGCGCAGGTGCATAGGCGTGGGGTTTGGCATCCGCCGCCAGCGCCGGGAATGGTGCGGCAGCCGAGATGAACGCCGCGGCGGCCGTGCATGACTCGATGAAACAGCGCCGGTCCATTTGTGTCGAAAGTACCGGCAGGCATCCCGGCTGTCAAAGGGCTTTCTACCGAACACCAAAGTAGCCATGGTCCGATGCGCGCTGCGCCCACACAGCAGTAGGAGTCGCCTGACCGCAATCCGGGGCCACCGCTGGCTTGCCGGACACCCCAGCCATGTCAGATTGAGGGGGCGACGCAAGGAGATAACCATGTCGATTTCGATGATCCTGCTGATCCTGCTGATCCTGCTGTTGGTTGGTGCTCTGCCCACCTGGGGCCACAGCCGCAACTGGGGCTATGGCCCTTCCGGCGGCTTGGGCCTGGTCGTCCTGATCCTGGTCGTGCTGCTGCTGCTGGGCAAGATCTAGCGCCAGCGGGTCAGCTGTTGAGCTGACTCCACAGCTTGTCCAACCGCTTGACGCTCACTGGCTGGGGCGTACGCAGTTCCTGCGCGAAGAAGCTCACGCGAAGCTCCTCGAGCAGCCAGCGGAATTCCTGCATCCGCTCGTCGACGGCCCCCTTGCGTTCGGCTACGAGCCGCCAATAACGCTGTTCTTGAGGCTTGAGTTCCGACAGCTTCGCGGCATCGCGGGCCGGGTCCGATCGCAGCTTGTCCAGGCGCAGCGTGATCGCCTTCAGGTAACGCGGGAAATGCTGCAACTGGGTCCAGGGCGTGATCGCCAGGAAGCGCTTGGGCATCAAGCGCTGCAACTGCTGAAGGGCATCGCCCGTCGTATCGGGCTGGTTCTTCGTGTCCCTGATCTTGCGCGTCGCGGTCGCGTATTCGGCCAGGATGGCTCCGGCCAATCGCGCCACTTCGTTGGCAATCAGGGTCAGGCGCCCCCTTCCCTCGTCGATTCGGCGCTTGAAGTCGATCTCGTTGCCAGGCAAGGGCGGCTGAAGAAAGGCGCGGTCGAGCGCCACTTCGATGATCTGCTCACGCA
>DATNCB010000567.1:0-8700 GCA_035571715.1 Ramlibacter sp. | reverse complement strand
GGCGTGCCGGCCGCCTCGATCATGTTCTTCGATGACTCGCTTGAAAATGTCGAAGGCGCTCAACAGGCGGGGTTGCAAGCGGTCCATGTCCGCACTCCGCAGGATGTCGCGAATTCACTGCAGTGGATCGGATAGCTTGCTCGGCCGGACCGCGTGACCTTCTTGCACTTTTGCGGCGTCGGCAGAAAATCCCAGAATGCGTTTCTTGAAGCCGCTCGTGGCCTCATCCGCATGAGGAGTACAGATGAAAAACGATGAGCAGGAAATCCGCGAGCTTGTTTCCACGTGGATGGCCGCCACCCAGGCGGGTGATGTCGACACCGTGCTGAAGCTGATGGCCGAGGACGTCGTCTTTCTCGTGCCCGGCCAACCGCCGATGCGAAAAGCCGATTTCGCCGCGGCGGCCAAAGCCCAGGCGGGCGGCCGGGCGCCGAAGTTCGAAGGGACCAGCGAGATTCAGGAGATCAAGGTGTTGGGCGATTGGGCGTTCATGTGGACCCGGCTCGCGGTCGTCGCAACCCCACCCGGCGGCGCGGCACCCAGCAAACGCGCCGGGCACACGCTCTCGGTGCTCAAGAAGGAAGAGGGCAGGTGGGTGCTCGCGCGGGATGCGAATTTGCTGGCGTCGGTCGCATGAACAAGACCGACGTGCGCATCCTCGCCTTCGACATCTTCGGCACGGTGGTCGACTGGCACGGCAGCATCGCCCGCGAAGTGAACGCGATGCAGCTGGGCGTGAACGGCGGCGATTTCGCGCTGGCCTGGCGCGCGGGCTACAAACCGGCGATGCAGCGCGTGATGTCGGGCGAGCTCGGCTGGACCTTGATCGACGACCTGCACCGGATGATCCTGGATGGCCTGCTGCGGCAGTTCGGCATCGCCGACCGTCTGGATGAAGCGCAGAAGAAGCACCTGAACAAAGCCTGGCACCGGCTCGATCCCTGGCCCGACTCGGTGGAAGGGTTGCGGCGGCTGAAGGCCCGTTTCACGATCTGCACGCTTTCGAACGGGAATATCGGGCTGCTGGCCAACATGGCCAAGCGCGCCGGCTTGCCGTGGGACTGCATTCTTTCCGCGGAAGTGTTCCGCGCCTACAAGCCGGACCCCGCCACTTACCTGGGCGTGGCACGCGTGTTCGATGTGGCGCCGCGCGAAGTGATGCTGGTAGCCGCGCACCACAACGACCTGGCCGGGGCACGCGCCTGCGGCCTGGGCAGCGCCTACATCGAGCGGCCGCTGGAGTTCGGCCCCAGCCAGACCAAGGACGTGTCGCCACGGCCAGAGAACGACCTGCATGCAGCCAGCCTCACGGATCTAGCGGACCGGCTGGGCTGCTGATCGCGTCCCCATTCCCCTCACTGTCGGGGAATTTTCCCCACCGTTGGGTGACTTCACCCAGGCGTTCGACGAGCTGGTTTATCTCCTCATCCGTTGGGAAGTCAGCCAGCTGAGCCATGTTCGCCCGTACCCGCCGGTTTTGGGTGCCGTCTGGCACGGTAACTGCTTGTTTCACGCAGAACATCTCGGACCTGTCAGCAGGAGGACCAAAATCTTGATACCTAAAATCTTCGGCCGCAAGCTGCGTGCAACGATCCTGCCGGTTGCGGCAGTGCTGGCCATCGCGATGCAGCCATGGGGAGCAGGCTCCGCATGGGCGCAATCCACGCCCTTCATCGCACCCGTGATCCCGGCGGTGCCTATCGTTCCAACCGCGTTCGACATCACCGGTTTCATCCAGGAAGCCACGCTCGATGTGAACAACGCGATCTGCACACCGACGCATCCCCGGCTGGCGGGTGGTACCGTCACGGTGAATGGGCAGAGGGTGATCATTCCCTGCAATACGGTCTTGCAGATGCCCGCGTTCACGACGTCTTTCGCGGACCTGTTCAAGCCAGGCAGCGGACTGACGGCGGCGGACATCACGCCGAACCAGCAAACGGGCCTTGCGCTGACGGACCTGATCGGCCCGGTCTCCGGCGCCACCGTACCTGTCACGCAGCCAGGCCTGCTCACCATGCCGATACCGGGGAGCGCATCCACTACCGCGCAGACCAGGTACAACGGATCATTGCCGTCTTACGAGATTCACCTGGTGGGCAACGTGGTGAACGGCCAGTACATTGCGGGCCTGGTCTTCATATCGCAGCAGTCCCTGAATGCGGGGGCAGGCGTGATCAGCTGCATTGACTACAACACAGGCGAAATGCAGATCGGCGGGCTGCCGGTAGACCCGAGCACCACACTCAGCTGCCCGAATCCACCGCGCCCGGGCACGACCCGTCTTCGCCTCAACGACACGATTGGCCGGTTCGGCAAGAGCCATGCTGCGATCGGCGGATGCGGCGGCAAGACCGATTGCATCGAAGAGGCCGGCTTCGACCCGCGGTTCACACCTGATACCGACAATCCGACGGTGCATGCCGCCAGCGGATATCCGATGTGCATTCCCCGCGTGAATCCCTTCGTCGCGGGCACGGTCGATCCGGAATGTCCTCAGTCCAACCGGCCGATTGCGCCGAACTGCAAGAGCTATGACCCCGTTCTGGGCCTTCCGGCGTTTGCGGTGCCCACCTCCGGTTACTGCATGACATACGTGATGGACTTGCCCAACACGCCGGCCTCTTCCAGGGTAGTGGGTAAATGCCCGGGTCCGGACCCGCTTTGCCCGACCGACCCGACCAAGCAGGCGCCATTCGAAGTCGGCGACAACATCACTTTTCAGGGGACGCTCAAGGCGGACGCCGCCGGGACCTATGTTTCGGCTCACACGGTCATTGCCAATCTGGGCATCTACACTCAACCGGGCTCGCAACCGGCCTACACCTTTGTTGAAGTGGTTCTGGCGGGCACCGATGCGCGCCCGGTTGCCGGGCTGAGTCAGGAGGCCACCGGCCGCGTCAAGTTCGTCGGGTTCACGACGGATGTGTCCAGTCTGGTGGACCTGTACGCGCTGGACCAGGACCCGCTCACCGGCGTGGTGACCGAACGCCTGCTCGGAACGCAGAGCCCGATCGCCAATCCCTTGCTGGGGCGGTTCCGTACACCCGCCAACAACAACGGCGCGTTCCTGCCCCCCGCGCGCAACTACCGGGCCGTCAGCCGCACCATGTGCTCCGGAACATCGGGGCCGGGGCAGCCGTGCACTCTGAATGGCAGAGGGTCGGGCCAACTGGTGGCGAACGGACTGATCGCAGGGCAGTACACGTTGCCCAACTTCGAATTCATCTTTGCCGAGAACCTGATCTTCGGCCAAACGCTGGTTCCGAACAATTTCCAGGACTTGCCCTTCCTGTTCTGCGGCTCGGGCCCGCTCGATGGGCCGGGGACCAACTCGCCGGTGGTGGGCCAGCTCGATCCGGCCCCCTGGGCTTCGCCGATGGATGACCCGATCTTTCACTACACGCTGTGTTCGTCGGCCAAACAGGTCGGCGCGCCACGGGTCTGGCCCAAAGTGACCGGCCAGCCGGACGTCGTGACGATCGCCAGCGCGGTCTGGGACAACAAGGCGGGCAGGGGCATAGTCAAAGTCATTGCGACATCATCGAAGTCTCCCGCACCTGCCGGCATGTTCATGGTGGCGACTTTTTCGAATTCCAATCTGGCCGACAACATTCCGGGCAGCGCAGCCAATCCGATCAGCGTCGAAATGGTGCAGACGTCCAACACTCCCACAGCGCCAACCACCTGCCCCACCGCAGCGCCGTGCTGGATGTTGTTGGCACCCGGATTCATCGTGGACCCCACCGGCGTCTACGGCAGCGGAGTGCCCCTGCTGGTGCCGCCGACCCAGATCACGGTGCATTCCAGCCTGGGTGGCATCAATTCGACCAGCGCGATCACGTTCATCGGGTGCGTCAGCACGAAGAGGGTAACCTGCCTCCTCTAACGGGCACACAGCCATGCAAAACACTAGGCAAATCGCTCGTTCAGGGGCCGATCATGACCGGACCAACCATGGGCGGCGGATCCGTCCTTGGCAACGCGCCGTTATCACGGCATTGGTATTGGCCATGGGGTGCGCGACCGTTGGCGCCAGGGGCCCTGGCCGGGCAGGCCTCGACGACCTGCTCGAAGAGCCCGACGCGTTGCCGCCTCCCAATGGCAAGGTGCCCGCCGGTCAACAGAACAAGACGGTCAAGTTCGTCATCAGCCTGGACCCCAATCAGCAGTTGCCGGGCAAAGGCATCAACGGCTCGCTGGTCGATGCACTGGGTCAACAAGCCCTGACCATCTCGCTCGATGCGATCAGGGGCGCTCCCAGCACCATGAAGCTGGGCGACGACCCCGTGATAGCGACCTCGGGCGAATTGGTCGTGCCGCTGCTGGGCGTCACGTCGAACGCGACCGTCAACGGCAAGGCGGCGACCCCTGGGGTCACCGCGCACATCGGCAAGATCGATCTGATCCCGGCGCAGGTGTCGCTCAAGACCTCGGGAGTCCCGCCGGTATTCGGCCTCGAGGACTATGTGCATGACAAAGCCGCGGCGATTGCACTGGGCAAGGCCTTGTTCTGGGATGCCAAGGTCGGCAGTGACGGTCAAGCCTGTGCCAGCTGCCACTTCGCGGCGGGCGCCGACAACCGGCTGAAGAACCAGCTCAATCCGGGGCAGCGGGGCGGCGACAACGTCTTCAATCCGACGTTTACCGGCGCCGGCGGGCCCAACTACACACTGAAGCCCGCGGATTTTCCGTTCTACCGGCTGACAAACCCGCTGGACCGCAACTCCGCCATCACGTTCCAGAGCAACGACGTGGTGTCGTCCCAAGGGACATTTTCCGGACCCTTCATCAGCCAATCAGGCGGGACTGAAAAGTGCGGCAACCGTCCGATCGACGAATTCAGCGTGCACGGCGCGTTGACGCGTCGCGTGGCGCCACGCAACACCCCCACCGTGATCAACGCCGTTTTCAACTACCGCCAGTTCTGGGACGGGCGGGCCAACAACATTTTCAACGGCAACAATCCATTCGGAAACCGCGATACCTCAGCCAGGGTGCTGCAGACACAGGCGGGCGGGACGGCGGTGCCGGTAAAGATGGCGCTCTCCAATGCCAGCCTGGCTTCCCAGGCGGTGGGTCCGGCTCTGAGCGATTTCGAGATGTCCTGCGCCGACAAGACTTTCCCGCAGCTGGGGCGCAAGATGATCCCGTTGCGCGCATTGTCGACACAGGTGGTGCATGCCGAGGATTCGGTGCTTGCGACCTATCGCGACAGCAAGGGCATCGGCTTGACGAGCACCTATGAGCAGATGATCAAGGCGGCATTCAACCCCGAGTGGTGGAACGCCACCGGCACCTACGGCGGCTATACCCAGATGGAAAGCAACTTCGCCATGTTCTGGGGTCTTGCCATCATGGCGTACGAATCGACGCTGGTGTCCGACGAAGCCCCAATCGACCGGTTTGTCGGGTGGTCGGGGAGCCCGCCCAATCCAACGGCCATGTCGGCGCAGGAACAAAGCGGACTGGCCATATTCAGGGGCAAGGCGCTGTGCGTGTCGTGCCACAAGGGAGCCGAATTCACGTCGGCCGGCACGATGCTCCAACCCAGCCGGGGTGAGATCAATCTGGTGGAACAGATGTTTGTCGGGAGCGGGCGGCTGGGCCTGTACGACACCGGCTTCTACAACATCGGGGTGCGTCCGACGGTGGAAGATGTCGGTGTGGGCGGCACGGATCCGTTCGGCAACCCGCTGTCCTTTTCACGCGAGTATCTGGCCCAGCAGAGCGGCCAGCCGGCGCCCGATGCGCTCCTGGTGAGCCCCTGCCTGTTCGCGGTCAAGAGCGACGCGAGCAATTGCTGGGTCGCTCCTTCGCCGAGCCAGACACGCGTCGGCGTCGACGGAGCTTTCAAGACGCCCAACCTGCGCAATGTGGCATTGACGCAGCCGTACTTCCACAACGGCAGCCGGTTCACGCTGGAGCAGGTGGTGGAGTTCTACAACCGTGGCGGCGACCGGCGCGGCCTCGATGGCAACGACACTTCGGGCCTGTCCACTCCCGACGGAGGCGCATCGAATACGCATCCGTCGATTCTTCCGCTGTCGCTGACCGACCAGGAAAAGGCTGACCTTGTCGCCTTTCTGCGGACGTCGCTCACGGACCGTCGTGTGGCGTGCCAACAGGCGCCGTTCGACCACCCCGCGCTGCGGCTGTTCAATGGTCACGTCGGCGATGAGAAATCCGTGTCGATCGTCAAGAACGACGTGAAAGCCGCAGATGACTTCATCGATTTTCCGGCAATCGGCGCGAAGGGTGCGCCTGCAGGGCAGTGCCTGAAGAACGATATCGGAAAGTAGGTTCGAAGCGCGTCATCGCCGTAAGCGGCTGCCGCAATTATTGAACGCGATGATCGCGCGCAATAATCGCGGCCATGGAAACCAAATGGCTGGAGGACTTCGTCAGCCTGGCTGAAACCCGCAGTTTCAGCCGCTCGGCGCAGCTGCGCCACGTCACCCAGCCGGCGTTCTCGCGGCGGATCCAGGCGCTGGAAGCGTGGGCTGGCACCGACCTGGTGGATCGCAGCTCGTATCCCACGCGCCTCACGCCGGCCGGCGAAACGCTCTATGCCCAGTCGCTGGAGATGCTGCAGGCGTTGCAGAGCACCCGGGCGATGCTGCGCGGCCACTCGACGGCGGACCAGGACGTGATCGAGTTCGCCGTACCGCACACGCTGGCATTCACGTTCTTCCCGGCGTGGGTGTCTTCGCTGCGCGAGAAGTTCGGACCGATCAAGAGCCGCCTCATCGCGCTGAACGTCCACGACGCCGTACTGCGGCTGGTGGAAGGAGGCTGCGACCTGCTGATTGCCTATCACCACGCGTCGCAGCCGCTGCAGCTCGACGCCGCCCGCTATGAGATGGTCGCGCTCGGGCAGGAGGTGCTGTCGCCTTATTGCAAGCCCGATGCGAACGGGCAGCCGATGTTCAAGCTGCCGGGGCGCGCGATCCAGCCCTTGCCCTACCTGGGCTATGCGCCCGGTGCTTACCTGGGGCGGGTGACCGACCTGATCCTCAAGCAGTCGAGCACCGCCATTCACCTGGACCGGATGTACGAGACCGACATGGCCGAGGGGCTGAAGGTGATGGCGCTGGAAGGCCACGGCGTCGCCTTCCTGCCCCATAGCGCGGTGAAAAAAGAGCTGCGTTCCAAGCGGCTGGTCAGTGCGGCCCCGCCCGAGATCAAGGGGCTGGAGCTGACGATGGAGGTGCGCGCTTATCGGGAAAAACCCCTGGGCAAGGAAGCGCCGAAAGGCACCGCGCAGGCGCTGTGGGCTTACCTCGCGAATCACGGCAGAGCTAAATGACGGTTTTCATGGGTTATAAGTTTGTTGCATAACAGCGGTCCCAAATAGCATTGGCGTTCCCCCGGGGGCACACTTACGATTCGCGCCACCCGCCGAACCAAGCCTTAGATGTCATCCACCTTCCGCGTCGAACACGATTTCCTGGGCGAAAAGCAGATTCCCACCGACGCGTACTGGGGCGTGCACACGGCACGCGCGCTGGAAAACTTTCCGATCTCGGGCACGCCGCTGTCGGCGATGCCGCAACTCATCCGCGCTTTCGGCTATGTCAAGAAAGCCACGGCCCGCGCCAATGCCGAACTCGGCGCGCTGGACCAGAACCGCGCGGCCGCGATCATGGGCGCCTGCGCTCAGCTGGTCGCCGGCAAGCACCACGAGCAGTTCGTGGTCGACGTGATCCAGGGCGGCGCCGGCACCTCCACCAACATGAACGCCAACGAGGTGATCGCCAATGTGGCATTGGAAATACTGGGCCACGAAAAGGGGCGCTACGACATCGTGCATCCGAACGACCACGTCAACGCCTCGCAAAGCACCAACGACGTATATCCGACGGCCGTGCGGCTGGCCTTGTGGTCCGGCATCGATGGCTTGCTCGATTCGATGGCCACGCTGCGGCGCGGCTTCGAGGCCAAAGCCGCCGAATTTGCCGACGTGCTCAAGATCGGCCGCACGCAATTGCAGGATGCGGTGCCGATGACGCTGGGCCAGGAGTTCTCGACCTATGCCGTCATGATCGGGGAGGACGAGGCGCGGCTGCGCGAGGCGCGCGCCCTGATCCAGGAAATCAACCTCGGCGCGACGGCGATCGGCACCGGCATCAACGCGCCGGATGGCTATGCCGAGCTGGCGTGCAAGTACCTGGCCGAGGAAAGCGGCATCCCGGTGGTGAAGTCCGTCAACCTGGTCGAGGCGACGCAGGACACCGGCGCCTTCGTGCAGTTGTCGGGCGTGCTCAAGCGGGTGGCGACCAAGCTCAGCAAGACCTGCAACGATCTGCGCCTGCTGTCCAGCGGGCCCCAGGCCGGCTTCGGCGACATCAAGCTGCCGCCGCGGCAGGCCGGCTCGTCGATCATGCCGGGCAAGGTCAACCCCGTGATCCCGGAAGTCATGAACCAGGTGGCGTTCGAGGTGATCGGCAACGACATGACCGTGACGATGGCGTCGGAAGCCGGCCAGTTGCAGCTCAATGCCTTCGAGCCGATCATGGGCTGGAGCCTGTTCAAGAGCATCAGCCACCTCTCGAATGCGTGCCTGACCCTCAACGCGAACTGCGTCGCGGGTATCGAAGCCAATCGGGAGTTGCTGGCGCGGCGCGTGCGGGAGTCCATCACCCTCGTCACGGCGCTGAACCCGATCATCGGCTACGAGAAGGCGGCCCTGATCGCCAA
>DATNCB010000566.1:0-14182 GCA_035571715.1 Ramlibacter sp. | reverse complement strand
AATCGTTGCCGGTCCGCGCATCGGTATCAGCAAAGCGATCGACGTGCCCTGGCGGTTCGGCCTGGCCGGCTCCCGTTTTTTGAGCCGGGCGTTTCGGTAGCGGCGACTGTCATTGCGGGCTTGACGCGAGCGATGATTGTCATTGCGGGCTCGACCCGAGCAGCGACTGTCATTGCGGGCTTGACCCGCAATCCATGTTGGCGCACTACCGTGGATGCCGGATCAGGTCCGGCATGACAACTACATAGGCTCTATTCGACAAACAGCGTCGCCGGGCACTCCAGCAAGCCGCGCAAGGCCTGCACGAATTCCGCCGCGAGCTGACCGTCAACCACGCGGTGGTCGAACGAAGACGACAGGTTCATCATCTGCCGCGGCACCACGGCGCCACCGAGCATCATCGGGCGCAGCGCGATCCGGTTGACGCCGATGATCGCCACCTCGGGCGCATTGATGATTGGCGTGGAGACAATGCCGCCCAAAGCGCCCAGGCTGCTGATCGTGATGGTCGATCCCGTCAGCTCGTCGCGCGTGGCCCGTCCCTTGCGTGCGGCATCGGCCACGCGTGCGACTTCGCTTGCGCTGGCCCACAGATCGAGAGCCTGCGCCTGCCGCACCACCGGGACCATGAGGCCGGAACTCGTTTGCGTCGCGATGCCGATGTGCACGGCGCCGTAACGGGTGAGCACGCCGGCCGTGTCGTCGAAGTGTGCGTTGAGCTGGGGGAATTCACGCACCGCCGACGCGACTGCGCGCATCAGGAAAGGCAATAGCGTCAGGCGCGGCCGCTGCGCATTCGGCTTCCCGTTCAGCCGCGCGCGTAGCGCCTCCAGCTCGGTCACGTCCACTTCCTCGACATATGCGAAGTGCGGGATGTGCCGCTTCGCCTCCTGCATCCTCTGCGCGATCTTGCGGCGCAGGCCGATCACGGGAATTTTCTCTTCGTCGTCGCGCCGCTGACCGAGCGCGGCGACTGCCGGCGGCGGCAGCGCCGCTGCGCCGCTCGCGACATGGGCTTCCAGATCGGCGTGCATGATCCGGCCGGCCGTTCCTGTGGGCCGCACACTCTTCAGGTCGACGCCGAGCTCCCAGGCGCGGCGCCGCACCGAGGGTGAAGCGATGGGTGTTTCGCTTCTTCCTTTTGCGATGGTCTCGCTCCTTGCCCCTTTGGGGGAAGGTTGGGATGGGGGCGGGGCAGATGAGGGCAAGGGGGAGGGAGTAATAGCCGGCGCGGCGGAAGAAAGCGGCACGGCGGCGGCCGATGAAGTTGTGTGAACTGCGCTTGCCGGTATCGACTCCTCGGCAGCGGCCCCTTCCACTTCGATGCGGATCAGTTCCGATCCCACGGCCATCAAGGTTCCGATCTCGCCGCCGAGCGCCACGACTTTGCCGGCCACCGGCGACGGAATCTCCACCGTGGCCTTGTCGGTCATCACGTCCGCCAGGCCCTGGTCTTCTGTCACGCTATCGCCCGGCTTCACGTGCCACGCGACCAATTCGACTTCGGCGATGCCTTCGCCGATGTCGGGAATCTTGATGACGTGAAGGCTCAAGGTATCAGTCCTCCATGACGCGCCGCATCGCCGCGGCCACGCGAGCCGGTCCGGGAAAATAGGCCCATTCCTGCGCGTGCGGATACGGCGTGTCCCAGCCGCACACTCGCTCGATCGGCGCTTCCAGATGGTAGAAGCAGTGCTCCTGCACCAGTGCCGTCAACTCGGCGCCGAAGCCGCTGGTGCGCGTGGCTTCATGCACGACGATGCAGCGGCCGGTCTTTTTCACCGAGTCGACCACCGTCTGCAAATCCATCGGCCACAAACTGCGCAGGTCGATGATCTCGGCATCGAAGCCGGTTTCGCGCGCCGCCGCCTCCGACACGAAAACCATCGTGCCATATGTGATCACCGTCAGCTGCTGGCCACGGCGGAACAGCGATGCGGACTCCAGCGGCACGGTGTAGTAACCGTCGGGCACTTCGCCCAGCGGATGCGCGGACCATGCAACCATGGGCTTGTCCGGGTAGCCGTCGAAGGGTCCGTTGTACAGGCGCTTGGGCTCCAGAAAGATCACCGGGTCGTCGTTCTCGATGCAGGCGATCAGCAGGCCCTTGGCATCGTAGGGATTGCTGGGCATCACGGTGCGTATCCCGCACACGTGGGTGAATAGCGCTTCCGGACTCTGGCTGTGCGTCTGCCCGCCGTAGATGCCGCCGCCGCAGGGCATCCGGATCGTGATCGGCGCGGTGAAATCGCCGGCCGAGCGATGGCGCATCCGCGCCGCCTCGGAGACGATCTGGTCGGACGCCGGATAGAAGTAGTCGGCGAACTGCACCTCCACCACCGGCCGCAACCCGTAAGCCGCCATGCCGATCGCCGAGCCGACGATGCCGCCTTCGGAAATCGGCGCGTCGAACACGCGCGACTTGCCGTACTTGGCCTGCAGGCCTTCGGTGCAGCGGAATACACCGCCGAAATAGCCCACGTCCTGTCCGTAGATGACGACATTGGGATCGCGCTGGAGCATCACGTCCATCGCCGAGCGCAACGCCTGGATCATCGTCATCCGGCTGGTGCCGCTCTTGCTTTCCAGTTGCGCGCGATCGCCGGCGTTCATGATTTCATTCCCAGCAGTTCGTCGCGTTGCCGCCGCAGGTGCGCAGGCATGTCCTTGTAGACATCGTCGAACATCGATACGGCAGTCGCCATGTGGCCGTCGGCCAGCGACCCGTAGCGCTCGGCCTCCTTCAGGGCGGCCGACACCTGCGTCTCGAGTTCCTTTTTCGTGGCCTCATGCTCCGCCTCGGACCATGCGCCGAGGTCCACCAGGTGCTGTTTCAGCCGCGCGACCGGGTCCCCCAGCGGGAAGTGCTGCCAGTCGTCGGCGGGCCGGTACCTGGACGGATCGTCCGACGTGGAATGTGCCCCGGCGCGGTAGGTGATCCATTCGATCAGTGTCGGCCCCAGGTTGCTGCGCGCGCGCTCGGCCGCCCAGCGCGAAGCGGCATAGACCGCCAGGAAATCGTTGCCGTCCACTCGCAGCGAGGCGATCCCGCAACCAACGCCGCGCGCGGCGAAAGTCGACGCCTCGCCGCCGGCAATCGCTTGAAAAGTCGAGATCGCCCACTGGTTGTTCACCACGTTCAGGATGACCGGAGCGCGGTACACATGGGCGAACGTCAGTGCCGTGTGGAAATCCGCCTCGGCGGTGGCGCCGTCGCCGATCCAGGCCGAGGCGATCTTGGTATCGCCTTTGATCGCGGACGCCATGCCCCAGCCCACGGCCTGGATGAATTGCGTCGCCAGGTTGCCCGAGATCGTGAAGAAGCCTGCCCGCTTGTACGAGTACATGACGGGAAGCTGCCGCCCTTTGAGAGGATCGCGCTCGTTCGACATGAGCTGGCAGATCATCTCGACCATCGAAACATCTTCGCGGGCCAATAACAGGCCCTGCTGGCGATACGTTGGAAAGCACATGTCACCGGGCTGCAGTGCCAGTGCATGCGCCGTCGCAATGGCCTCCTCGCCGAGGCACTGCATGTAGAACGAAATCTTCTTTTGCCGCTGCGCAATCACCATCCGCGCGTCGTAGGCCCGCGTCTTCATCATGGCCCGCAGGCCCGTGCGCAGCAGCTGCGGATCCATTTGCGGTGCCCATGGGCCGACCGCACGGCCATCGTCGTCCAGCACCCGCACGAGGCCGTAGGCGAGATCGCTGGTGTCGGCCGGTGAGGCGTCGACGGGCGGGCGCCTGACTTCGCCCGCTGGCGACAGGTGCAGGTAGGAAAAATCAGTTTCGTGTCCCGGCCGCCCCGACGGCTCAGGCACATACAGGCGTAGAGGCTTGTTCTGAATCATCCCTTTGACCTAACCCATGATCGTACCGCTGAGGCGGGATGCACGCAAACCTCAAGTTGCGACACCGGGCGGTGCGTGGCTGGCGCTTGCCCGCAACACCCCACCCGAAAGTGCAAACATTGGCGCTCGCGCTTCGTGTATCTCCTGTTTCAGTTTGCTGCCTGATGAGCCACATCCAAAGCCGCGGGGTAGCATGGGTTGCATGGAGAGGATCAGTCCCTACAAGGGGTATTTCATTGCGGCGTACACGGTGCAGACCGGCGATCAATTTGTCGGGTATGCCAAGGTCTGCGCCGAAGAGCCCGATAGCGTGTGGAACGCAAACTCAGTGGCGAAACTGACCAGCGCGGCTGGTTGCCGGACCGAACTCGACGCGCTGCTGGCGGCCGAGCAAAAAGGCCGGGAAGCGATTGCCGACATCCTGGGAAATTGGGATCCGGTCACCGCGCCGGGCGAATTGAACTGAGCGCTGGCGCGTTTCCCATCACCGACGTTTCACTGTTCGGTGCGCCGGCGAATGTCTCCGCGGGAATGATCGTGACCCCAGGCCCAGTGCGAGCATCGCCCGGCTGAACCAGGGCAATGCCCCCCGCCAGCACCGTATAGGGAACGTTCATTGCCCGTGCGGTACGCCGGTCGGTCAGCAGTGGCGTCGCGCGTGATTCGGCCAGAGGCGACAGCGGTGCGATCGAGTCACAACCGGCCTGGGTGTCGAACACCATGTGGGCATCCGGAAAGCGCGCAGGCAGCGTTTCATGGATCGGCCGGCTCATGTCCACCGGCGGCGCCTCCCCGTTGTAGACCACGCGGCCGGAACGGTCGTAGACGGTGTAGCACGCCAGTGCCTGTCCGGCAGCAAGTCCCAGCAGCAACGCCGGCAGCGATTGTTTGAGTTTCATGATGTCGCCCTTCACGCACGGCCGTTCAGCCGTCGATGGGCGATCATCAACCCGGGCAGGCGCTACTCGGCGCAGTCCAAGCCAGTCTCTTGCTGTCAGCGAAAGCCTATGCCGCGTTTGATCGCGGGCCGCGGTTCAGTGCAGCTTGACGCCGGTCTTGGCCTGCAGGGTTTCCATCGTCACACCCGGAGCCATTTCGATCACCTTCAGCCCCTGCGGCGTCACGTCCATGACGGCCAGGTCCGTGATGATGCGGTCGACCACGCCGACACCCGTCAAGGGCAGCGTGCATTTGGGCAGGATCTTCAGGTCCTCGGTGCCGTCCTTCTTGCGTGCCACGTGCTCCATCAGCACGATCGTGCGCGGAACGCCGGCCACCAGGTCCATCGCGCCTCCCATGCCCTTGACCATCTTGCCGGGGATCATCCAGTTGGCGAGGTCGCCCTTTTCGCTGACCTGCATCGCGCCGAGGATCGACAGATTGATCTTGCCGCCGCGGATCATCGCGAAGCTGTCGTGGCTGCCGAAAATGGACGAGCCCGGGATGGTGGTGACGGTCTGCTTGCCGGCATTGATCAGGTCGGCGTCGACTTCGTCTTCCGTCGGGAACGGGCCAATGCCCAGCATGCCGTTTTCCGATTGCAGCCAGACTTCCTTGTCGCCGACATAGTTGGCCACCAGCGTCGGGATGCCGATGCCCAGGTTGACGTAGAAGCCATCCTGCAGTTCCTGGGCGGCGCGCGCCGCCATTTGTTCTTGGGTCCAACGCATATTCAGTCCTTCTAGTCAGTTGAGGACAGAGCTAAAGGTCTGTCCCGCAAAATCACTTGGCTTTTTCCGTCAACGTGCGCTTTTCGATGCGCTTCTCGGGATTCGCGTTCACGACGATGCGGTGCACGTAAATGCCCGGCAGATGGATGTCGTCCGGCAGGAGTTCACCGGTTTCGACGAGATGCTCGACCTCGACGATGCAGAGCTTGCCCGCCATGGCGGCGGCCGGGTTGAAGTTGCGCGCCGTGAGGCGGAACCGCAGGTTGCCCGACTTGTCGGCCACGTGCGCCTTGACGAGCGCCACGTCCGCGACCAGCGAACGCTCCATCACATAGGTCTCGCCGTCGAACTCCCGCAGCTCCTTGCCCTCGGCCACCATCGTGCCGACGCCGGTCTTGGTGAAGAACGCGGGAATGCCGGCCCCGCCGGCGCGCAGCTTCTCGGCCAGCGTGCCCTGCGGCGTGAACTCCAGCTCCAGCTCGCCGGCCAGGTACTGGCGCTCGAACTCCTTGTTCTCGCCCACGTAGCTGGAGATCATCTTCCTGATCTGGCGAGTGTCGAGCAGCTTGCCCAGGCCGAAGCCGTCGACGCCCGCGTTGTTGGAGATGACCGTGAGGTTCTTGACACCGGTATCCCGCAGCGCCTCGATCAGCGCCTCCGGGATGCCGCACAGGCCGAAACCGCCGACAGCCAGCAGCTGGCCGTCCTTGACCACGCCGTCGAGGGCGGCGGCCGCGGAGGGAAAGAGCTTGTTCACTAAAAAGTCTCCTGCTAGAAAATGCGTTTCGCGATGCGGCCGAATGCCGGTACGATACTACCTAATGAGTTACGTAGTTCTTCGTAGAGGTTAGCCCGATGGACGTCGACTATCGCCTTGCCTTCAATCTGGCGCCCGTCGGCCTGTGCCTGTCGCGCAACCGCTCGATTGTGGACTGCAACCAGCAGCTGTGCGATATGTTCGGCGCTTCGCGTGAACTGCTGATCGGTCAGTCATTCCAGATACTCTATCCGAGCGCCGATGAGTACGAGCGGCTGGGCGCGCGCATGGCGCCGATCCTCAATGCCAAGGGGCACTACGCCGACGACCGGATCATGAAGCGCGCCAACGGCGAGGTGTTCTGGTGCCATGTGACCGGCCGCGCGCTCAACCGCGACGCGCCGCACGAAGCCGGTATCTGGGCTTTCGAGGACCTCAGTTCGCAGCGTCCAGTCAAAGCCGAGCTCACGGCGCGCGAGCGCGAAGTGGCCGCCCGGCTGCTGGATGGCATGACCTCAAAGGAAATCGGCAAGACGCTGGGGATCAGCCATCGCACGGTTGAAATCTACCGCGCCCGCCTGATGCGCAAGTACAAGGCCAGCACGACGGCTGACCTGGTGCACAAGCTGATGGCCGGGGAATGATTATTTCGCGTCGATGACTTCGGCGGCGCTGCGGAAGGCGTCGACGGCCGCGGGCACGCCGCAATAGACGGTTGCGTGCAGCAGCACTTCCTGGATTTCGCCGATGGTGGCACCGTTGCTCAGCGCGCCGCGCACGTGGGCCTTGAGCTCGTGCTGCTTGCCCAACGCCGTCAACATGGCCACCGTGACCAGGCTGCGGGTCTTGCGGTCCAACCCCTCGCGCTGCCAGACGTCGCCCCAGGCGGCGCGCGTGATGTGTTCCTGGATCGGCCGGGTGAACGCCGTGGCGCCGGCCAATGCTTTGTTCACGTATTCCTCGCCCATGACCTGCTTGCGGGTCGCCAGGCCCTTGTCGTATGCGGTGTCCATTCGCTGCTCCTTCACTGGTTGCCGCACAGCATAATCGTCCCAAACCGTACAGGAGAAACCGCGATGAACCGCTACCCCGCCCCGGAACTGAAGGATCTGCCGGATGACATCAGGAAACGCGTGCTGGAAGTGCAGGAGAAAGCCGGCTTCGTGCCCAACGTATTCCTCTCGCTGGCTCGGCGCCCGGCCGAATGGCGCGCCTTCTTTGCCTACCACGATGCGTTGATGCTCAAGGAAGAGGGGTCGCTGACCAAGGGCGACCGCGAGATGATCGTGACGACCACCAGCGCGGCCAACAACTGCCTTTACTGCGTCGTCGCCCATGGCGCGATCCTGCGCATCTACGAGAAGAAGCCGCTGGTGGCCGACCAGGTGGCGGTGAATTACCGCAAGGCCGACATCACGCCGCGCCAGCGTGCGATGCTCGACTTCGCGATGAAGGTCTGCCTGCACTCGGACGAGATCGAGGAAGCGGACTTCGCGCCGCTGCATGCCCACGGGTTTTCCGACGAGGACATCTGGGACATCGCCGCGATCACGGCTTTCTTCGGCCTTTCCAACCGGATGGCGAGTTTTTCCAACATGCTGCCCAATCCGGAGTTCTATCTGATGGGCCGCGTTCCGAAGCAGAAATAGCGGCATCCGCCGCGCGCTGCGGCCAATCACGGCGCGACGGCTTGCGCTGCCGCGTCAGATACCGGCGGTCGAGCCCAGGTAGCGCTCCATCACCTGCATTTCGGCGGCCGTCGGTGTGCCCTTGCCCGTGATGGCAGAGTAGATGTTGCCGCCGAAGCCTTGGCGCGGGAAGAAATTCAGGAAACCCCAGCCGAGCAGGAACTGGTCGAATCCGAACTGATTCGACTGGAGCGTCACGGCACCGCTTGCCGCCACCGTCGAATTGACGCGAAGCTGCTGCGCCGAACCGCTCGAGGTGATCGAAATGACCGCCGGCGCATTGGCGGCCAGCCGGGTCGGGCTGATCAGCACCTGGGACGTTCCAGTCGAGTCGATCCACCTCGCCGCCGGCTGGCTGTTGGAAAAGCCCAGCTCCGAGGCGAACGCTCCCACGGCGTTCGAGGCCTGGAACACCACGCCGGTGTTTGCCACTCCGGGCACGCTCACGGCCGCGATCGCGAAGTGCGGGTCCGCGATGTTGTAAGGCACCAGGTTGCGGGCCTTCGGGGTCAGCCCCGCGACAGCCAGCGACTTCCGGCACCAGAACCCGTGCGTATCGAACGCGCTATGGTCCGAGTTCTTCTTGCCGTTGGTCACACGCATCACCGGGGGCACCATGGTGCCCATTGCGCTTCCACCTTCCGTGTTGGTCCAGTTGATCATCTCCATGGCGTTGCCCGGGCTGGAGCCGTAGCCCGAGTCCGAGACGGCGCGAACCACCTGGCCGGCGCCCGCCGGCACGCCCTGCATGTAATCGGTGTAGCCGTCCGCCAGTTCCCACTTGCAGGCGGCGTACTTGGCGATGAGCGCCATCGCCGCGTCGGTGAGGCTGGTCGCGGCGTAGGCCACCGGGTCGCTGAGCGAATAGATTTTTCGCGGCGGCGGCACGTTGGGCGCGTTGGAGCTCGTGTAGGTGAGCGTGGCCACCCGGTTGGACGCCGACGTATACGTGAACGTATCCTGGCCGTTCGGGCCGGCCGGGATCGACAGGGTCGACTTGCTGAGCGTCCCGCCGTTGTTGGAAGACACGGTGAGCGTCACCGGATTGGCGAGGTTGCCGCGCGCATAGACGGTGATGGTGACGGCCGTGCCGTCGGGCGCCCAGCCCGGCCCATCGTCGAACAGCGTGGCCAGCGCGACGCCGGCGGCGGCCTTCATCGGCCCCGACATGGGAGGTTCGAGCGTCTTGTTCTGGTGCCAGCCGGGCACGTGCGTGATCGTGTGGTTATGGAAGTCCCAGTGGTTGCCGCCGCCCCAGCTGTATACCTCGACGCCCGACTGGCGCGCGAAGTTGAGAAAACGGGTCCACCCTTCCTGCCAGCGCACGTCGTCCAGCGGCATCCCGGTTTCCATCACCGCCAGCCGCGTCCCGTTCGCGCTCGCCCAATCGACGGCCGGCTTGAGCCGCAGCACGCCGGTATCCGCACTGATTGGAACCTCGCCGACGCCTGCGCTGAAGTCCCGCAACGATTCGAGATCGAAGTCGAATCCCGTGCCGTTGCTGAAGGCGTCGAGATACATGTGCAATTCATAGATGAGATTCGGCGCATTGATGGGCCATCCGGGGTTGTCCGTGCCTACCGACCATGCCCCGCTGAAGTTGTTGCCGGCCACGTAGATGGGGTTCACCGGATCGAGGCCGCGGATGGCGGCGACTACCGCTTTGGCGTAGGTCGGCCAGATCGTGAGGTCCTGGCCGAAGCCCTGGAAGGACTCGACGATGTCGCCGGTCTTGGGCAGGAAGAACGGCTCGTTCATCAAGCCGTAGCCGCCAAAGCCGGGATGGTCCTTCCACTTCGCCGCAACGCGCGTAAAGAAATCGATGTAGTTCGACTGCTTGAGTGTCGCACCGGGCGCGAGCGCGAAAATCCGCGTCTGGACCTGCGTGTTATCGGTCGTATAGGCTTGGATCAGTGGATTGGACGGCTTCACCAGCCCGATCACCGAGCCGTCGGCCTGGAACACGAAGTCCTGGTAGCGGCAGTAGTTGTGGCAGTCGATGATGCATTTGATGCCGGCGGCCGCGTGGGCATTCATCACGCCGGTGATATACGACTCGTAGCCGGGATGGAAGGCGCCCGGGGCGCCAATGGCATCCTTGGCCGCGGCGCTGGCGACTGTGTCGTGCAGCATCGGCTGGAGAAATTCCCACCGGATGGGCAGGCGGGACTTCGTATAGCCGTTGGCCGCAAGCCAGGCGACGTCCTCGCGGCGCGGCACGGTCAAGTTGACATTGGGTAAGGTGCTCCCGCCGTAGCGAGCGCCGCCGGCCGATTCCATGCTGCAGAGATTTGTGCCCATGGCCAATGGGCCGGACAGCGGCGGCGGCGTCGGAGCTGGCGTGGGCGCAGGGGCCGGTGCTGGGGCCGGGGCCGGGGCCGGCGCGGGTGCCGGTGCAGGCGGTGCCGGAGTTGGAGCTGGCGGCGGCGGCGCGGGCACAGGCGCGACTGCGATGTTTCCGTCTGCGGGTCCGCCGCCGCCCCCGCCACATGCGGTCAGAGCTGCTGCCGCGGCCGCGGCGGCCGCCTTGTTGAATTCACGTCGCTGCATGCCCGTCTCCCAACTGATCCTCCATGGACCGGCTGAAGTATGAAATGCAGAGGTTGGAACCGCATTGGCTCGAAAGAGCTATTTGCCCGCAACTAGGGATGCGCTCCTACGTCGCGCCAAGGTGCTGTCCGACACGCAAAGCACTGCCGGCCCGATACCGCCTGATGAGTAAGGAACCAACTACGCGGCCGGCTACCGCAGCACCGATATCACACCAGGTACCGGCGCACCCAATCGGGCAGCGGCACTGACTTCTGGGCCGGAAAGTTGACCCAGACCGTCGTTGCACCGCCGGCCGCGTAGATCACGCCCGGGTTGTCGCAGCGCTCCATGGTCGCCCACGATTCGAAGCTCGTGCGGCCGGGATCGCTCACGTACATCTTCATCAGCACGTCCCCCGGATATTCCAGCTGCCTGTAGAAGCTGCAGAACGCGTTGACGATGACCATACCCTCGCCCTGCGGGTCGGGCTGGCAATCAATGGATCGCGCCCAGTCGATCCGGATGGTCTCGAGGTAGCGGAAATATGTGGTGTTGTTGAGGTGGCCCATCGCATCCATGTCGCCCCAGCGGATCGGGATGCGCATTTCGTAGACGAGCTTCTTTTTCTCCGGGATTTCGATTTTCATCAGACTGCGAACCCATCGTCCGCGGCGATGATGGCGCCGTTGATGAAATGGCTCTGGCCGCTCGCCAGCAGGACGATCAGCGCGTCCAGGTCTTCGGGCCGGCCGACGCGCTTGCGCGGCAGCATCTGCATCAGCTTCTGGCCCTGCTCGGTCGACCAGTGATGGTGGTTGATTTCGGTGTCGATGTAGCCGGGGCAGATGGCGTTGACATTGATCTCGAAGCGGCCCCACTCCAGCGCCATGGCCTTGGTCATCTGCACCACGGCGGCCTTGCTCATGCAATAGGCGCCGATCTGCGGCATGACCTTGAGGCCGGCCATCGACGCGATGTTGATGATGCGCCCGCCGGTGTACGTGCCCGGTGCGGAGCCGCGGGCGCGCGCCAGCATGCGCTTGCCCACCTCCTGCGCCACGAAGAAGGCGCCCTTCACGTTGGTGTCGAAGATGAAGTCGAAGTCTTCCTCGCTCACGTCCTGGATGCGCTGGGTGGTGCTCACACCCGAGTTGTTCACCAGGATGTCGATCGAGCCCACCTCGGTTTCGGCGTGCGCCACGGCGGACTTGATGCTGTCCAGGGAGGTCACGTCCAGCTGTGTCACGTGCGCGTCACCGCCTTCGGCCTCGATCTGCGCGCGCAGATCCTTGAGTTTTTCGACGCGGCGGCTGGCCAGGACCACCGCCGCGCCGGCGCGCGACAACGTGCGCGCGAATTGCGCCCCCAGCCCGCTGGAAGCGCCGGTCACGAAGGCGACGCGGCCTGATAAATCGATGCTGTAGCTCACAGGACTCTCCTGCCTAAAATAGGCGTCAACAAGAACGCTCGTTCGGATTGTGCGATCGCGGCAATAAAATGAATTCCATTCTGCGGCGCATCCGGTCGCACGTCGTTTTCAAAACATTATCAACGAGAGCCCTATGACCAACGAAGAGATACTGGCGCAGTACGGACCGCGCGAAGCGATGGAATATGACGTGGTGGTGGTCGGCGGCGGGCCGGGTGGCCTGTCGGCGGCTATCCGGCTCAAGCAGCTGGCGGCAGAGCACGGCAAGGACGTCTCCGTGGTCGTGCTGGAGAAAGGTTCGGAGCCCGGCGCGCATATCCTGGCCGGCACGGTCATGGACCCGCGCGCACTGTATGAGCTGTTCCCGAACTGGAAGGAGCTCGGCGCGCCGCTGAACCAGCCCGTGACGGACGACGCGATGATGTTCTTCACGCGGACGGGGGCCAAACGCACACCCAACTTCCTGCTGCCGCCGTGCTTCCAGAACCACGGCAATTACATAATCAGCCTGGCTAACCTCACGCGCTGGCTGGCCCAGCAGGCCGAGGGCCTGGGCGTGGAAATCTTCCCGGGGTTCGCGGCTGCGGAAGTGCTATACGCCGAGAGCGGCGCGGTCAAAGGCGTAGCCACCGGTAACATGGGCATCGGCAAGGACGGCGAGCCGACGGAAAGCTTCCAGCTCGGCATGGAGCTGCACGCCAAATACACCATCTTCGCCGAGGGCTCGCGCGGCCACCTGGGCCGGCAGCTGATCGCCCGGTTCAAGCTGGACGCGGGCAAGGACCCGCAAGGCTACGCGCTTGGCATCAAGGAGCTGTGGGAGATCGATCCCAAACGTCATCAGCCCGGGTTCGTGATGCACACCGCGGGCTGGCCGCTTCCCAACGACACCTATGGCGGCTCGTTCCTTTATCACATGGAAAACAACCAGGTAGCGCTGGGCTTCATCACGGGGCTGAATTATTCCAACCCCTACCTGAGCCCCTTCGAGGAGTTCCAGCGCTGGAAGACCCATCCCAACATCCGCTGGTATCTCGAGGGCGACGAGAGCAAGGGCATCCAGCCCGGCAAACGCGTGTCCTATGGTGCGCGCGCGATCACTGCCGGCGGCCTGCTGAGCCTGCCCAAGACCGTGTTCCCGGGTGGTGCGCTGGTGGGCTGCGAGGCGGGCTTTCTCAACTCGTCACGTATCAAAGGCAGCCATGCCGCCATCAAGACCGGAATGTTGGCGGCCAACGCAGCGTACGACGCGATCGTCCACGGGCGCCAGCACGACGAGCTCGAGGCTTACCCGGCGGCTTTCGAGAAATCATGGCTCTACGACGAGCTGAACAAGGCGCGCAACTTCAAGAGCTGGTTCAAGTTCGGCCTGTTGCCGGCCTCGTTGATGAACGGCATCGAGCAGTTCGTGTTCCGGGGCCGCATGCCCTGGACCGTGCATCGCGACAAGCCGGATCACGCCTACCTGAAACCCGCGTCCCAGTGCAAGCCGATCGAGTATCCAAGACCGGACGGCAAGCTTACGTTCGACCGTCTTTCCTCGGTGTTCGTCTCCAACACGAACCACTCGGAAGACCAGCCGGCCCACCTCACCTTGAAAGACAGTTCGATTCCGGTGAAGGTCAACCTGGCGAAATACGCCGGACCGGAAGGCCGCTATTGCCCGGCCGGCGTGTATGAGTTCGTCAAGGGCGAGGACAACAGCGATCGCCTGCAGATCAACGCGTCGAACTGCGTGCACTGCAAGACCTGCGACATCAAGGACCCGACGCAGAACATCGTGTGGGTCGCGCCGGAAGGCGGCGGCGGGCCGAACTACACGAACATGTGATCGCGCGTCGCGGCGCAGGGCTGGAAATCCAGCAGGTACAATTCCGCAGGTCAGGAGAGAGTTCCCTCGCGGAACCGCCGAAGGCGCAGGACAAATCCCGAACGCTCAGGCAACAAGGACTGACAAAACGCTCCGGTTGCGGGGCGTTGCCTTGCTGGAGAGAGGTTGCGGGCCGTTTCGGCGTGCGACCCACCGAAGGAGCAAACCCCGTAACGGGGTGAATCTCTCAGGTAAAGCGGACAGCAGGGGCCGTCCATGGTGTGTACCATGATGCGGGCCTGTCCAGGCCCTAGCCCCTGAGAAACGGAGAGCCGCGTGTCCGCCAGTCAAGAAGAATCCCTGTTTCATACCCCGCTCCATGGGCTGCACCTCGAACTGGGTGCCCGCATGGTTCCCTTCGCCGGCTACGCAATGCCGGTCC
>DATNCB010000565.1:0-4226 GCA_035571715.1 Ramlibacter sp. | reverse complement strand
ATGCGCTCGCGCATTGGCGCGCTGTGTTCGCCCACGCCCGCGGTGAACACGAGCATGTCCAGCCCGCCGAGCACCGCGGCGAGTGAGCCGATCTCGCGCACGATGCGCCGCACGTACAGCTGCAGCGCGGCGTGAGCCCGCTGGTTCGTGCGCTCCACCGCAAGCAGCTCTTGCGGGCTGGACGAAACGCCCGAGACGCCGAGCAGCCCGGATTCGCGGTAGAGGAGCTGAGTGAGCTGCTTCAGGCTTAGCTTCTCCACTTCCATCAGGTGCAGCAGCACGCCGGCGTCCACCGAGCCGCAACGCGTGCCCATCATCAGGCCGTCCAGGGCCGAAAAGCCCATGGTGGTGGCCACGCTGCGCAGCTCGTGCATGGCGCACAGGCTGGCCCCGCTGCCCAGGTGCGCGACGATGGTCCGGCCATGCGCCACTGCTCCGTGGCGTTCGGGCAGCGCGGCGGCCATGTACTCGTAGGACAGCCCGTGGAAGCCGTAGCGCCGCACGCCGCGCTCCCACAGCTCGTGCGGCAGCGGGAACATCTGCTCCACAGGCGGCAGCGTGCGGTGGAATGCGGTGTCGAAGCAGGCGATCTGCGGCACTTGCGGCGCCTGCGCGAGCAGCGCCTCGATGGCCTGAAGCGCGTACGGCTGGTGCAGCGGCGCGAGCGGAATGTAGCTGCGCAGGTCCGCGAGCACGTTGCGGTCGATGCGCACCGGCGCCGACCTGGTGCCGCCGTGCACGACGCGGTGCGCGATGGCGGCCGGGAGCCGGCCGTCCGTGCGCTGTTCGACGCAGGCGCGAACGGCCCGCAGTGCGTCCTGGCCGGTACCCTCCACTTTGCCGGACCACAGGGGATCGCGGGGCAGCGGGCGAACGAGTGCGTCGAACAGCGCGAACTTGATGCTCGAGGAGCCGCAGTTCAGCACGAGGATGGTTTCGCTGCTCATGGCCGCAGCTCCTGGTTGCCGCGCGCGGCCACGAGTGCCACCGCGCACGATGCGATGCGCGATTCGCGCGGGTCGGCGCGGCTGGTGAGCACGATGGGCACGCGCGCGCCGAGCACGATGCCGGCGCTGGCGGCGCCGCCGAGGTACTCCAGCTGCTTGGCCAGCATGTTGCCGCTTTCCAGGTTCGGCACCACCAGGATGTCGGCTGCGCCCGCGACGTCGGAGACGATGCCCTTGATGCGCGCCGCGGCCGCCGAGACCGCGTTGTCGAACGCCAACGGGCCGTCGAGTACGGCGCCCTCGATCTGGCCTCGATCGGCCATCTTGCAGAGTGCCGCAGCATCGAGCGTCGCCGGCATGTTGGGATTGACCGTCTCGACAGCGGCCAGGATTGCGACGCGCGGCCGTTTCACGCCGAAGGCGTGTGCCAGGTCGATCGCGTTGCGCACGATGTCCACCTTGTCCTGCAGCGTGGGCGCGATGTTGATCGCGGCGTCGGTGATGATGAACGGGCGCGGATAGGCCGGCGTGTGCATCACGAAGCAATGGCTCATGCGGCGGCCGGCGCGCAGCTTGCTGCCGACCACGGCCGACATGATTTCGTCGGTATGCAAGCTGCCCTTCATGAGCGCGTCCACGCGGTCCTGCAGCGCCAGCTCGACGCTGCGCGCAGCGGCCGCGTGGCTGTCGGGAACGTCCTCGATGGGCAGGTCGCCGAGCTGGAGCCCGGCCTGGCGCGCAACGGCCTGCAGTCGCTCGCGCGGCGCGATCAGCACCGGCTCGATGAGGCCGGCCGCGTGCGCCTCCAGGGCGGCCGCCAGGCTGACCGCGTCGCAGGGATAGACGACGGCCATCCTCAGGCTGCCCATCGGGCGCACGAGGTCCATCAGCCGGTCACGGTGAGTGGATGGGGTGGGGGTCAAGATGTTCATGCTTCGATCAGGCCCAGCGCGCTGCGAATGCGCGCGAGCACTTCCTTCTGTTGCTTGGTCGGCTGGATTCGTTGCACGCGCCGGTCGGCCAGCACCCGGTCCAGCAGCGTGAGCAGGCGATTGCGATCCTTGCGTTTGGCCAGCAGCACAGGCAAGGTCGCGATCGCCTTTTCGGGTTCGTGGCGCGCGATGATTTCCTGCTCGCCGGCGATACGTCGAATCTCCTCGGGCGGCAGCACCGGCAGGAACTCGTGGTAGTCCTCGATCAGGTCGTGCGCGAGGTGCAGCCGCGACAGCGGCAGCGGTTGGTCCTGGTGCGCCATCAGGAAGGCGACCCGCGCCAGCGCCTCGGCGTAACCGCCCTGGTCGATCGCCGCCAGAGCATGTTTCACCAACGGCAGCTCGCGTGGTTTCGCCGGCTGCGCTGGCGCACCGCCGGCGCTTTCCTGGTCGGGGCCGGAGAACGCCAACAGGTTGCCGTACAGCTGGAAGAAGGCCGCTTCCGACAGCGCGTCGCGCACTGCGCGCCCGGCATCGAGCGAAGCGCTGGTGACATCCGATGCGGTGGACTCGACCCGCCGCAACGGATGATCCGATGCGACGGCGTGGCGCTGGGCTTTCGCAGCCTGCGCGGCCGGCCCGAGCCACCACAGCCACGGATTGAGGTCGGAAACCGCCCAGCGCTGCCAGCGCAGCGGGTGGAACGCGCGTGCCAGTTTGGCGCCGGACTCGGTGGCGAACGCCTGCGCCAGCGGCCGGCCGACCAGCTCATACGCGCGCTGGTTCAATTCCGACATCGCTTTCACGGCCTCGAACGGCCGTTCATCCTCGCGCTGGTAGCGGTTCAGCCGCGCCGCGATGTCCTCGAGCTGCAGCTCGACGAAGCTCACGTCGTAGGAAGGTTCACCGTCGGCCGCCCTGCGTTCCTCGATCTCCATGCCGTACAGGCCGGGCGGCAGCGCCTCGATCGACTTCAGCGCCGACACGATCTGGGCATGTTCCTTTTTCGCGACGCTGCCGGACACGAAGATGCCCAGGTGGCCGATCTCCTTGTGCATCAGGCCGACGATCACCTGGCCGCGCGCCTTGATTTCCTCGGTGCTGCTGTACACGTCCGCCACCCAGTTGAACGCCTGCTGCGGCGGCGTGATGTTGTCGCCGAGCGATGCGAACAGCACGATCGGCACCTTGATGTCGCGCAGGTCGAACGCCGCCGGGTGGCTTGCGTCCTTGTCGGCCCACAGCCGGTTGCCCACGAACAGGTTCTGCGTGATCCATTCGATCTCTTCGCGGCCCAGCAGGAAGTAGCCGCCCCACCAGCGTTCGAACTCCAGGAACCGCTTCGGCTCCGTGTCGGCGTGCGCGAACAGGTGGTAGTACTTGTCCCAGAACGTATTGGCCGGGTTGAGGTTCTCGAAGTTCTGCACCAGCCAGGCCCCGTCGAACTTGCCGGCGCCCAGGTCCGACGTCAGCGAGGCGAGCCACGTGCCCCCGAGCAGGCCGCCGGCATAGCGCATCGGGTTGTCGCCGGCGCCGTCGCTCCAGGCGCCGCCCCAGTACGACATCGGCGCGCCGACGACGACGACCGGGCCGGTGTCTTCGGGGCTGGTGGCCGCGAGCATCATCGCGGACCAGCCGCCCTGGCAGTTGCCCACGATCGCCGGCTTGGGCGCATCGGGATGCAGTTCGCGCACGCGGCGCAGGAATTGGCGCTCGACGTTGCACACGTCCAGCAGCGTCTGGCCGGGCTCGGGCTCGCGGAAAAAGATCACGAAGTAGACCGGATGACCGGCGCGCAAAGCGACGCCAACCTCCGAGTCGTTCTTCGAGCCGCCGATGCCGGGCCCGTGCCCGCCGCGCGGGTCGATGATCACATAGGGCCGGCGCCTGGCGTCCACCTTCGTCCCGGCCGGCGGCACGATGCGCAGCAGCGCGTAGTTGACCGGTGGGTCCTGCGAGCGCCCATCCATCACCACTTCGTGATCGAAGTGCAGCAGTGGCGGCAGTCCCTGCCGCTCGTGCTCCATGAAGTTGTTGCCGCGTTGGCGCAGCGTGTCCCAGAAGATCACCGAGCGTTGCGCGAAGTCGACGCCGTATTGCGCGGCGTTCGCCCAGGCATGCCATGGCAGCAGCGGCTGCGCCATCGATGCGGCGAGCTGCTCGCCCGCCTGTTTCATTCGCTCGCCCAGGTGCTCCGCGGCGTGCTTCGTGCGTTTGTGCAGCACCTGACTCACTTTGGTCGAGACATCGAGGCTGCGGGAAAGTCGTGTTGGTTTGTTCATGGCAGCAACGTTATTCGCCGCGACCCGGCAAGTCGTCAGCGAACGGTCGCCATTCGGTCGGAACT
>DATNCB010000564.1:0-6851 GCA_035571715.1 Ramlibacter sp. | reverse complement strand
CCAATCCGGCTGCTGCGTTTTCGGCGGCGAGGTCGCAAGGTTCGGCCCACACCTTGACGCCATGCAGCGCCGCCAGCTCGGCCGCAAGCGTTTGCAGCTTGTCCGTGCTGCGAGCGACCAGTACAAGGTCGTAGCCGGCTTGCGCGAAGCAGCCGGCCAGGGATTCGCCGATGCCCGAGGAAGCGCCGGTGATGAGCGCCGTGCCGGCGCGGGTGGTAACGGATGTCATGAATGTCTCGAGAAGAAAAAAAGGTGCGTGAGCGTACCCGCCAGCCATATTGCAGGCTAGATGTTGCTCCCGAGATCCGTGTCACTTGTGCTACCCGCAGCGGCGCCTTGCGCCGCTACCATGCGTGTCCTTTCAAACCGCTGCCCCGGAGACCTCATGACCTCAATTGCCACCCTCGCCAACCATCAGGTCCGGCTGGCCAAGCGCCCGGTCGGGACGCCGACCCGCGACAACTGGACTTTCACGACCGAGCCCGTGCAAGAGCCCGGCGCCGGCGGCGTCCTCATCAAGACATTGGCGCTATCGCTGGACCCTGCGATGCGCGGCTGGATGAACGATGCCAAGAGCTACATCCCGCCGGTGGGCATCGGCGAAGTCATGCGCGCAGGCGGCATTGGCAAGGTCATTGCATCCAGCAATCCGGCCTTCGCCGCCGGGGACCTCGTCTCCGCGAACCTGGGCGTGCAGGAATACTGCGCGGTCGCGCCGGGCGAGATGAAAAGCAGCGGCATGTTCAAGATCGACACGAGGCTGGGCAGTATCGGGCAGTGGATGAATGTGCTGGGCTTTCCCGGGATGACCGGCTATTTCGGTTTGCTGGACATCGGCCAGCCGCGGCCCGGCGACACCGTCGTCGTCTCGGGGGCTGCGGGCGCCGTCGGTCAGACCGTGGGCCAGCTGGCCAGGATCAAGGGCTGCCGCGTCGTGGGCATTGCCGGCGGCCGCGCCAAGTGCGACTGGGTGGTGAATGAGCTCGGCTTCGACGCCTGCATCGACTACAAGGGCGGCAGTGTCAAGGCGGGCTTGAAAGAGCACTGCCCCAAGGGTGTGGACATCTACTTCGACAACGTCGGCGGCGAGATCCTGGACGACGTGCTGGCGCGCCTCGCACGGGGAGCGCGCATCATCATCTGCGGCGCGATCAGCCAGTACAACAACACTGAGCCGGTGCAGGGGCCGAAAAATTACCTGTCGCTGCTGGTCAACCGCGCCCGCATGCAGGGCATGGTCGTGTTCGATTACGTCGACCGCTTCCCGGTCGCCATAGCCGAGCTAGCCGGTTACCTGAAGGACGGCCGCATGAAGAGCAAGGAAGACGTTCTGCACGGCTTGGACACCTTCCCGGAAGCCCTGACCGGTTTGTTCACCGGACAGAACTTTGGGAAATTGATCCTGCAAATCGCCGACGCATAGCGTCGGCATCTTCAGCCAGGCATCGCCCGAACCGAATCGCCTTCCACCAGTACCCGCGACCCGGCCGCGACTGCGCCGTGCTGCTCGACAGTGCGCAGCGTCCCATCGTCCATGCGGATGCGTATCTGGAAGGCGCCGGGCAGGCTCGCCAGCGCCACCGACTCCACGACGCCGCAGTTGCGGCAGGCAGGCCCGGCACCGAGTGCCTTCGAGCGCCTGATCGCAGCGTCCGTGGGCGGCGCCTTGACGACGAGGGGCGGCGCCTTCACCACATCCTGCTCGGTTTTCGAGATGACAGCGGGCCGGCTGGCATTCTGCCAATCCGGTCGCGTCACCACCACGGTTGCAGCCAAGGCGGTCACCACCACGCTCACCACCGCCACCGTGGGAACCAACGTGCTGATGCGGAGCAAACGCTCGCGCCAAGGCGACGGCGCGCCGGCATTGCCAGGCGCCTGCGTTTCGATGTCGCTATCCATGCCGGATATTCCCCTTTCCTTTGTGGCTGTTGTAGCGGCGAAAGAGCTCAGCTGCCTGTAGGCGAACGTCACATCGGTGAGGCTGAATTGCTCAGCTTGAGGTATCCGCGTGGCAGCCCAAGTCCTATACCGCACCGCCCGGATGCGTAGGGTCGACCCACAACACCTGCTCGGGCTTTTCGACCGGCTCGATGTCCAGATTGACGGCCACGGCTGCGCCGTCGCTGCGGCATAACACGCATTCGAGCGCCTCGCTCGCACTGGCGTTGATCTCCTGGTGCGGCACATACGGCGGCACGTAGATGAAGTCGCCCGGTCCGGCTTCGGCCGTGAACTCGAGGTGTTCGCCCCAGCGCATCCGGGCGCGGCCTTTGACGATGTAGATGACGCTTTCCAGGTGGCCGTGGTGGTGTGCCCCGGTCTTGGCATTGGCGTGTATCGTCACGGTGCCGGCCCAGAGTTTTTGCGCGCCGACCCGCGCAAAGGTGATCGCCGCCTTGCGATCCATACCCGGCGTCTGCGCGGTGTTGGGGTCCAGCTGGCTACCGGGAATGACTCGCACGCCATCGTGTTTCCAGTGAGACGTTCCCTCGCCGTTCTGCTGCTGGGTCGGATGGCCTTGCGTGCGCATGCTGCATAGATTAGCGATTCAGCCGGAACGCTGCCAGATATTGGCTGCACGCCCGAGGGGCCATTAGCTCAGCACCACCACGTGACCCAGCGCCGGATCGATTCGTCCAGCATGCAGCTGTTCGATCAATCGTTGCGCCGCTTCGAAGCCGGAATGCTCGCGAATGCTCATCCATGGCTTGCTCGGGTCGCTGATCCGCCGGATGAAGGCCAGCTGCGCCTCGTTGAACTTGCGGTTGACCTCGGCATGGCCCCAGTCCACGTTGCGTTTGCGGATCTGCACCGGAGCGAAATAGAACTTCGGCTGCGGGCCGGGCAGGCCGGTGTCGCGCAGGAACCCAGTGTTCTGGGCCGAGCCGGCAAAGCAGTCGTACACCAGGGCGGCGCCGAAGTGGTGATGAATCCTGGCGCGCAAGTTCTCGTCGCCCGAGAAGTCGACGTAGAGCGTGGGCTGGTCCGCCGCCAATTCGTCCAGCGCCTCATAGGTGAAGGTGCGGTGATAGCAGCCCAGGCCTTCGACGAAGCCGCGGTTGCCCTCGGATGTCAGCGCGACGAGCTCGATGTCCGCCCTGCCCTCCAGGCAGAACGCGGTGCCGTACGCGGTCTTGCTCGAGGCGCTGGAGACCACCAGCCGCCTGGCGCCGAAGAAGGCGTTGTCCTGCAGGAAATCGGCCAGCATGAACGACGTGATGAACAGCGGGCGCACCAGCGCCTCGTAGTTCTCGCCGGCCGCGCGGTAAGCCGGATCGGCGGTGACGCGGGTGTAGTGGTTGTAGGCCGAAGTGAGCGCGAGCCGGTGCTCGGAGCCATCGTAGAAACCACGCTCGCTGACCCGCACCGGCTTCATCAGCAGGTGACTCGCGAGCGGGAAGTAGCCGTAGAAGCGCTCGCCCACCTCCACGTCGCGCACGGTGGAAGCCACCACGTCGGCGAAGCCCCAGACCGGCATATGGCCCCAGCCGTCCTGCCCCGTGGGAAAGAAATTCCAGTACTGCATCGCGTCGCCGAAAGCGGCGTAGGTGATATTGTTGGTGGTCACCGCGGCGCGGCGGATCTGCAGCAGCGCCTCGCCCTCGCCCAGCGGCGGCAGGGCCGCGCTGTCGATGCGGGTGTGACTCAATGCCTTCCTGTCGGTCAGCAGCCGTGTGAGTTCGCTCATGGTCGTGTCCTTTGGATTGCAGGCGTATGAAACGAATGTACGGCGCTGCGCCGCTGGGCGGGTCGGAAAATGTACGTGACTCTCGGTGGGCACGCTCTACGACTAATGGGCCGCACAGATGGAACGCTTGTGCTGCGCCTGGCTCCAGGACGGGTTCTAGACCATTTTTTCCCGCCCGCAGATAGAATATTTCTTTCACTTCCTACGCTTGCCACACTCGGCCAAAGTGCGATTTGACCTCACCACGCTGAAGCTCTTCGTCAGCGCAATCGACCACGGCAGCATCGCTAGCGCGGCAGAGCGCGAGCACATCGTGCCTTCGGCGGCGAGCAAACGCATTGGCGACCTCGAGACCGGGCTTGGGGTCGCGCTGCTCGTGCGCCAGCACGCCGGAGTCGTTCCCACCGCCGCGGGCGACGCGCTCGCCCGTCATGCGCGCGAGGTCATCAAGACGCTCGACCGAATACCCGATGCGCTCAGCACTCTTGCCGCGGACGACCAGCCCGATCTGCGGATTTTGGCGAACCAAACCGGGGTAGTCGTCGCGGCTGCGGACGTGGCGCGCTACCTGGCGCGCCGGCCGGGAGTCAAGATTCGTCTGGAAGAAGGCCAGAGCCTGCCAATCATCGAAAGCATCGCGCAAGGCAACGCGGACGTCGGCATCATCGGACACTTTCAGCCCACCGACCGGCTGCGCGTTGTTCCTTATCGCAGCATTCCGCTGATGCTGGTCGTGCCGGCGTCGCATCCCCTCGCCAACCGAGGAACGGCCGGTTTCGCGGAAGCGCTCGAGTTCGATCTCATCACGCTGATGCAGGGCACCGCTATCCGCGGCTGGGCGCTGGCAGCAGCCGCCCGCATGGATCGCAAGCCGAAGTTCACGATGCAGGTCCAGAGTTACGAGGCGATGCGCGCGATGGTGCAGGTGGGCCTGGGTATCGCGGTGATGCCCGCGGCAAACATTCTGCCGTACCAGAATCTCCTGCAAGTGCGCGCGCTGCCGCTCACCGACGATTGGGCGTGCATGCAGCTCTACCTGGTGTGCGACCGGCGCATTGCCGACACACCCGCGGTGGAGCAGCTCATCGCCAGCCTCGTCGAGGCTTGAGCGTCGCGGCCCGCGATGGCGGGCGTTCCAAAAGACCATTTGCGAACGAAGCCGGATGCGTCCAAGCTTGCCCCTCACTCAGGAGCGTTGCGATGAACGATATTGTGGGCCGGCCGAAATCCGAATACGACGCGAAGTTCAGCGCAGATCTGGGGAAGTTAGTGCCGATGAGCTGCTGGACTCTGCAACAGAAACTGTCGCTCGCGTGTCGCATCCTCGATCGTGATGGGCACGAATCCGCGCTTGCCGGCCAGGTTTCGGCGCGCGGAGAGAAGCCCGGTACCTACTGGACGCTGCGCTTCGGGCTTGGCTTCGACGAGGCCCGCGAGAGCAACATCCTTCTGGTCGATGACGACTTGAACGTCCTTAGCGGCGAGGGCATGGCCAATCCCGCGAATCGGTTCCATCTGTGGATCTATCGCGCTCGTCCCGGGACCAACGCGATTGTGCACACCCACCCACCCCACGCCTCCGCGCTGTCAATGATCGCGGAGGAACTGATCGTGTCGCACATGGATACCTGCGTGCTGTACGAAAACTGCGCTTACCTCCCGGAATGGCCGGGCGTGCCGATCGGCGACGAGGAAGGGGAGATCATCTCGAGCGCGCTGGGCGACAAGCAGGCGCTACTGCTCGCGCACCACGGCCTGCTGACGGCGGCGAAGACGATCGAGGAGGCGGCCGTGCTCGCGTTCTACGTGGAGCGCGCAGCGATGCTGCAACTCATGGCGCGGGCAGTGGGGCCGATCAAACGGGTGAAACCGGAACTCGCGCGCGAGGCCCGCAGCTATCGCGGTAGTCCCAAGTACATCGCTGCAGCTTTCGATTACCTCGCGCGGCGCGTGCTGCGCGAGGCGCCGGACTGCCTGAACTGACCCACCAATGAGGCGAAAATGACATCTCTCTCAACACTCCGGATTGGCGCGGCACTGCTCGCGCTTGCGGCTGCAACCGCGTGGGCGCAGAACTACCCGAACAAGCCGATTCGCATCATCGTGCCGTACCCGCCGGGCGGCGGCGCGGACATCACCGCGCGGCCGATCGCGCAGATGCTCAGCGAGCGCTGGGGCCAGCCGGTGGTGATCGAGAACCACGGCGGGGCAAGCGGGATGATAGGCGCGGACATGGTCGCCAGGGCCGTGCCCGACGGCTACACCATCCTGGTCAGCTCATCGGCGGAAGTCGCGCTCGATGTCGCGCTGTACCCAAAAATGCAGTACGACCCGGTCAAGGATTTCGCGCCGATCACGCTGGCGACGGTGACACCAATGGCGCTTGTCGTCCATCCATCGCTGCCCATCACGTCCGTGAAGGAATACCTCGCTGCCGCAAGCGCGAAACCGGGGTCGATGGCGTTCGGTTCCGCCGGGTCCGGCAGCCCCCATCACTTTGCCGGCGAGTGGCTCAAGATGCTGGCCCACGTCGACATCGTGCACGTGCCGTACAAGGGCTCCGGCCCGCTCGTGGCCGATCTGCTCGCCGGGCATACACCCAGCGGGTTCGCCACGCTATTGCCGGCGATGCAGCATTTGAAGAGCGGCAAATTGCGGGCGCTGGCGGTGACGACGCAAAAGCGCGTGGCTCTGCTGCCGGACGTGCCGGCGCTTTCCGAGACGCTGCCGGGATTCGACATCACCCAGTGGAACGCCGTGTGGGCGCCGGCCGGTACACCCAAGGACGTGCTCGACAAGCTGAGCGTGGAGATCATCCGCATCGTGCGGTCGCCAGAGTACAAGGCACGCCTGCTCGAGCAGGGCTGCGAGGCGATCGGCAATTCGCCGTCGGAACTCGCGGCATTTCAGAAAGCGGAAATCGAAAAGTATCGCAAGATCGCCCAGCAGGCGAACATCAAGGCCGACCATTGAGGTACTAGTCCAGCGCCGCGTAGACCAGCTGGCGGAACAGGTTGCGGTAGTAGATGCGCTGGTTCGGCGCCTGTGTGAGCAGCATGGCGAACAGATCTTCGGCCGGGTCGACGAAAAACGAAGTGCCGCCGATGCCGCTCCAGAAGTACTGGCCCGGCGAGCCCGGCTGCGGCGCCAAGCCGGCGTG